>DASWUT010000084.1:0-15826 GCA_036401455.1 Gemmatirosa sp.
CGTCCGCATCGTTCGCGAGATCGGGCCCGACGTCGTCGGCGTGCGTGGCGCTGCGTGCGATGGTGGCCGCACGGGGCGCATCTCGGCGGAGCGGGTACGCGCGCTGCGGGCCGGGGTCGCGATCACGCCCGCGGTGAACGACGTGAGCGCCGCGTCACCGCTGGACCGCGTGTACGCCCAGCGCTGACCGTAGCGCGGCGGGATCGTCGGCCGCCACGACGAGGCACGGGATGTCCTGACGCACCGCGTGCGAGAAGTACGGGTCCACGAGGTCGTCGCGGCCGCGCGCACCCGGCGGCTTGACGAGTACGAGGCACCGCGCGCCGAGCACGCCGGCGATCCACGCTGCGATGCTGTCACTCGTCACGTCCCACGTATGCGGCAGCGGATCGGCCGCGCGCAGCCAGCGCGACGGGGCGAGCACCGGCAACGCGCCCTCGCGGTGCGCCGTCGCGATCGGGGCGGGCCCGTCGACCAGGCGACCGTGTGGCAACCGATCGGCGAGCAGGTGCGCGTACTGATCCATCGCGAGGATCGCCATCCAGTGCGCCGCGTCGTCGGAGAGATCGAGCCGGCGGTCGACCTCGCGCACCGCGTCCGCGAACGGACCACCGCCCGGCACGACGACGACGTGTGGTACGCCACGAGCGCCTAACGCGTCGCCGACCGTGGCCAGCACGGCCGCGAGCGCGCCCGGCGCGTGCAACATCCCGCCGCCGAGCTTGAGCACCACGTCGGTACGCGCCTCGGCGCGCGTTCCGTCGTCTCGACTCACGCGACGTCGGCGAGCAGCAGCGCGACCGCGGCTGCCGGGGCGCATCGCGCGGCATCCTCGCCGAGCGACTCCGAGAGCCACACCACGTCGAGTCCCGCCGCGCGCGCCGCACGCGCGCCGATGAACGCGCCAACGCCCGTCACGACGGCCTCGCGGAGCGCCGGGTGCCGCGCCCGCACCCGCTCGATCGCCGCAACGACGCGTGCGACCTGTGCCGCGGCCAGCGCATCGGCGATCGCCGACACGCCCGCATCGTCGAGCAGTTCGCGGTCGGCGCAGACGATGCGCGCGAGCCGCTCGCCCGCGAACTCCCGGGTCGTGGCACGCCCGTCGGGCGCGGGCACGCTGTAGTCACCCGGCGCGAGGTCGCCGCGCCATACGTGGACATCGCCAGCAAGCGCGAAGCCTTCGGCCGAGACGCCCGCGAGCGCGCCGCCGAGTGGGACGTGAGACGCGATCGCCTCGGTCGGAGTGCGGACGGCGCCGGTGTAGACCAGCGCGCCGCTCGCCAGGCGCTCGGGATCCGTGCGCCCGCACGCGGCGAGCGCGCCCCCGACGATCGGCACGACGTCGGTCGTCGTCGTGCCCGTGTCCAGCAGCAACGCGTCGGGATGTCGCCGCGCGACCAGCCGCGCCGTGGCGGCCCAGTTGGACGCGGCGACCGCGATCGGTTCGGCACGCGCAGCGCCGGGGGAGAGGAATCGACCGTCGACGGTGTAGACGCGCACCGCAGCGCCGGGCAGCACGGCCGTGACGGCATCGAGCACGAAATGCACGCCGTCGCGTTTCCGCCGGAACAGCTGCGACAGCTCGGCCGTCATCGTGACTGCGTGCAGGTCGGTCGCTTCGGTGCCGGCCGTAGCGGCGAGCGCACGCAGTACGTCGCCGAGCGCGGCCGGCGCGCGCTGCAGTTCGTACGGGCGCACGTGCGCGGCGAGCACACGTCCGCCGGCCACGCGCGCGACCTTCGTGTTCACGCCCCCGATGTCCCAGCCGACGACGGCCCGCGCTGGCGCGGAGGGTGCACCGGCGGCGTTAGGCATCGTCACACGTCATCACCGACCGAACCACCCGTGCCACTCATCCCCCGTCCATGCGGTTGATCGGCGTGCTCGATTTGCGAAGCGGGCGCGCGGTGCACGCCCGGCGCGGCGTGCGCGCGGCGTACGCGCCGGTGGCCGATGCCGCCGGCACGTGCATCGACGGCGACCCCCTCGCCCTCGCCCGAACCTACCGCGACGTACTCGGGGTGCGCGAACTGTACGCGGCCGACCTCGACGCGATCCAGGGCCGCCCGCCGCAGCAGGCGCTTGCGGGCGAACTCGCTGCGCTGGGCATGCCGCTCTGGCTCGATGCCGGCGTGACCGACGCGGGTACCGCGCAGGCCGCGCGCGCGACCGGCGCGGTGCACGTGGTCGTCGGGCTCGAAACACTGCGCGGGCCGGACACGCTGCCCGAGGTCTGCGCCGCCGTCGGCGCCGAAACCGTCGCGTTCAGCCTCGACCTGCGCGCCGGGGTGCCGATGCTCGCGCCATCGTTCGCCGCGCGGCTCGCGCCCGAGGTGGCGACGCCGATCGCGCTCGCGGGCTGGGCGGCGGCGTGTGGGGTCGGCGCGATCCTCGTGCTCGACCTCGCCCGGGTCGGCAGTGGAGACGGCGTCGACCTCGCGCTCGTCCGTGAGGTCCGCCACGCCGCCCCGGGCGTGCGATTGCTGGCCGGTGGCGGCGTGCGCGGGCCGGACGACCTCGAGCGGCTCGCGGACGCCGGGTGCGACGGCGCGCTCGTCGCGTCCGCGCTGCACGACGGGCGGATCGGGCGGCAGCACGTCGCGGAAGCCTGACGCGTGCGAGCCGCCGGACGAGATCGTCCGCGTGGCCGGCACTCGCGGAGCGCCGCAGACGTCGCTCACCGACTCAGCGCCGCCGCGACCCGCGTCGTCGTCTCGATCGTGCGCGCCAGCACCGAGCGCGCGCGTCCGTCCTCCAGCACCAGCAGCCCGGCGATCGTGCACCCACCCGGCGTCGTGACGTCGTCCTTCAGCGCGGCCGGGTGCCGTCCCGTCGCGAGGACCATCTCGGCCGCGCCGAGCGTCATGCGCGCGACGAGCTCGGTAGCGGCCGCGCGCGGCAGACCGCACGACACCGCGCCGTCCGTGAGCGCCTCGAGCACGACGTAGATGAACGCGGGGCCGCTCGCCGACACGGCGGTCACCGCGTCCAGGTGTCGCTCGTCGAGCGTGAGGCAGCGGCCCACGCACGCAAAGATGGCCGTCGCCGTGGCGACGTGCGCCGCGGTCGCCCGCGCGCCCGCGGCGACGACGGTGCATCCCTTGCCGATCGCGCTCGCCGTGTTGGGCATCGCGCGAACGACCGGCACGCGCCCGCCCGTTCCCTCCTCGATCGCCGCCGTCGACACGCCGGCGGCGATCGAGATGATCAGCGGCGCCGCAGCCCGGTCGTCGCGCGCCAACGCGTCGTCCGCCGCGAGCCCGGCGAGCACACCGGCCACGTCGCGTGGTTTGACGCACAACAGCACGATGTCGGCGTCCGCGCACGCCGCCGACGCGTCCGTCGCGCGCGCACCGGCGATCCGCGCCGCGAGTGCGTCGGCCGCCGCGGCGTGCCGGTTCACGACCCGGAGCTCCGCCGCGGGAAACGCCGCCGCGCGCGCGAGCCCGAGCGCGATCGCGTTCCCCATCGTCCCCGCGCCGATGAGCGCGATCCGACGGCCGGCCAGCTCGGCCACTCCGACGCGCGCGCCATCGTCGGCATCGGCGTCGGCCGCGCCGTCGACACCGGTCGCGGTAGGAACGGCGGGCGCGCCATCGCCGGACGCGGCGTCGAGTATCGTGGAGGCGTGTGACATGAGATCCGGTCCTCGTTGGGCGTCGGGAAGGGTACCGGACGGAACGCGAATCGCCCCGTCCGGCGCACTGGCACGGACGGGGCGACAGGCGGCCGCGCGTTAGGCGGCTCTGGCGCGCTCGGTCGCTACACGGCGATGCTGCAGGCGTGCGCGACGGTCGTCCGGCGTCGTGGGTCGTTCGACGACGGTCGCGGTCGCGGCCCGAAGGTCCGCGGGGTGGCACGGGCGCGCTGCAGCATGACGGGACGAATAGACGCGCGAACGCCAGGCGTCAAGCGACGGAGTGCCTCGGCCGGTTCCTGGCGCGGGCCGTCGCTCTATCCCGCGCGGGGCCGGCGCCGTACTCTTGGCGCGCTCCCCTTGGCTCACCGCCCCCCCCATCGCACTGGCGCCCCATGGTCGATCTGCGCGACCGGCTGCAGACCGCCCTCGGCGGCGCCTACGTGCTCGACCGCGAACTCGGCGGCGGCGGGATGGCGCGCGTGTTCGTTGCACGCGACGCCGCGCTCGGCCGCGACGTCGTCGTCAAGGTGCTCGCCCCCGCGCTCGCCGAGGCGCTCTCCGCCGAGCGGTTCGGCCGCGAGGTGCGGCTCGCCGCACAGTTACAGGAGCCGCACATCGTGCCCGTGCTCGCGGCCGGGGCGACCGCCGACGGCGTGCCCTGGTACACGATGCCCTACGTGGCGGGCGAGGGCCTGCGCGCGCGGCTCGTGCGCCAGACCGCGCTCGGCGGCCCGGTCCCGCTCGGCGAGGCCACGTCCATCCTGCGCGACCTCGCGAAGGCGCTGGCCTACGCGCACGGCCGGGGCATCGTGCACCGCGACATCAAGCCCGAGAACGTGCTGCTCTCGAGCGGGACGGCCGTGGTCACCGACTTCGGGATCGCCAAGGCGCTCGCGCGCGCGCAGACCCAGGCGCCGGACGGGCCCGCGGGCGCTCGCGCGGGCCTCCCGTCCGGCACCCTGACGCGGGCCGGCACCTCGCTCGGCACGCCGGCCTACATGGCGCCCGAGCAGGCGGCCGGCGACCCGGACGTGGATGCGCGGGCCGACCTGTACGCGTGGGGCGTGATCGCCTACGAGCTGCTCGCCGGCCGGCACCCGTTCGCCGACCGGACGACGCCGCACGCGCTCGTGGCCGCGCACATCGGCGAGGCCCCGCGCCCGCTCGGGACGGTCGCGCCGGCGGTGCCGGCCCTGCTCGCCGCACTCGTCATGCGCTGCCTCGAGAAAGACCCCGCGCGGCGTCCCGCGTCGGCCGTCGAGCTGCTGGCCGTGTTGGACGACGGGCGCGCGACCGGGGCTCGGGCGGCGCTCCCACGCCGCGCGCGGGGGCTCGTCAGCGTCGGTGGCGCGCTGGCCCTGCTCGCGGCCGCCGGCCTGGCGTGGCACGCGCGCCCGAGCGTGGCCGGCGCAGCGTCGGTCGCGCCGACGATGCTCGCCGTGCTGCCGTTCGACAACGCGGGGCCGGCCGCGCAGGGCGTGTTCACCGACGGGCTCACCGACGCGGTCACGGCCAAGCTGGGCGCGCTGCCGGGGCTCGCCGTGATCGACCGGCACAGCGCGGCCCAGTACCGGGCGACGACGAAGCCCGCGCGGCAGATCGGGACGGAGCTGGGCGTCCCCTACCTCGTCGAGGGCGTGGTGCGCTGGGCGCAGGACGCGGCGGGCGCGTGGCGCGCGCAGGTCACGCCCACGCTCGTGGACGCGCGGGCAGGGACGACGAAGTGGACCGGCGAGTCGGTGGTGATCACGCCGGCGGACCCGTTCAGCGCGCAGGCCGAGATCGCGACCCAGGTGGCCGAGGCACTCCGGGTGACGCTCCGGCCGGCGGACCGGTCCGCGCTCGCCCGGCGGCTGACCGACGACCCCGAGGCGCTCGCGGCCTACATGCGGGGCCGCGCCCTCGTCAACGCGAATTTCGACGGGGGCTGGACGCCCGCCGCGGCGGCGGCATGGGCGCAGGCCGCGGCGGACTTCACCCGGGCCGTCACGCTCGACCCCGGGTTTGGCGACGCCTGGGGAATGCTCGCAATGACGCGCTTCGCGGCGGCGAACATGGCGTCGGAGGACACGGCGGCGCGCGCGCGGCTGCGCACCACCCTCGCCCAGGCGCTCGCGCACGCCCCGGACAACCCAACAGTCCTGCTGGAAGTCGCGCAGACGCGCACGTACATCGACCACGACACCGTCGGCGTGGAGGCGCTTTACCGACGCATCATCGCGGTCCTGCCGCCGAACGCGCCGTCCGCGTCGGACATGGCGAGCGTGATCCTCGACGCCCACGGCCAATTCGACAGCGCGTACGTGATGCTCCGGCGCGCAGCGGCGCTCGACCCGCGGTCCGCGGGAAGGCTCCTCGAAGCGGCGACCGCCGCCCGCGCGCGCCGCCGCTGGGCGGACGCGCGGGGGTACGCCGACGCGGTGCTCGCGCTCGACTCCGCCAGCGAGCCGGGCTGGATCGCGCAGGTGCTGGTGGCGGAGGCCCAGGGCGACACCGACGCGATGCAGCGCCTGGCGGCGCCCGCCCTCGCGCGCCTGCCGCACGCGAGCCAGCAACTCTGGCATGAACTCGCCGCCGCCGGCGGCCCCTACGGGCCGAAGTACCTGGCGCGCTCGGCGCGCGACCTCGACATCGGCACCCTCGCCGACAGCGCGGATTATTACGACGCGAAGACGGACGTCGCGCTCCGCCGGGGCGATCTGGCCCGCGCCCGCGCGTACGGCGACTCGCTCCAGAGCCTACTCGCCGGGCGCGCCCTCGCCGGCGACAACGACGCGAACGTCGTGGCGATTCTCGCCTTCGCCCAGGCGAACCGGGGCGACACGGCGGCGGCACGCGGCACGCTGGCGCGGGCGTTTGCGACCGCGCGCGTCTGGAACCCCGACACGGTCCGCAGGGTCGACGCGCGGGTCGTGGCGGGGACGTTCGCGCGCCTCGGCGAGCCCGCGACCGCGGTGCGGTGGCTCGCGGCGGATCTCGCGGACCCCCACGGCGACTGGGTTGCGGGCGGCTGGACCCCGCGGGCGTTCGCGGTCAGCCCGAAACTGCTCGTCCTGCACCGGACGCCAGCCTTCGAGCGCTTCCTACGCGCACATCCCGAGTAGCACGTCTCTTTCGCGGAAATGATCAGGGGCAGGCTCTCGTCACCCCAGCGAACGCGCGGGTCCACCTCTCCCGCCACGCGCGACTCAGCCGATCCGCATCCGGCACGTCGCCGACTGGCCGAAGCTCTCCTCGACCTCGATCTCGACCACCGTCAGCCCGACCGCGCCCGCGCCCGCCAGCTCCTCCCGCAGCCGCCCGGCCAGCAGCTCGGCGAGCATCTCGGCCGTCGTGTTCGGAACCGGGAGGAGCGCGCAATCGCCCATCGGGAACACGTACCGCGGCCGTCCGTCGTACGTGACGTGCACGAACTCGCCCTCGACCGCGACGCCGATCTTCGGGTTCGTCGTCGGCAGCAGCACCTTGTGGTCGATCTCGTCGCAGAGCCGGCGCATGATCCCCTTCAGCACACCGAAGTCGACGACGTACCAGCTTGCCGGGTCGAGCGCGCCCTCGACGGCCACACCGACGCGGTAGTTGTGCCCGTGCAGCGTCTCGCACCGGTGCCCCGCGAAGGTGATGAAGTGCGCCGACGCGAAGACGAGGTAATCCTTCGTGACCCGCACGCGGAATTCACCGCGCTCTGTCATCCGAGTCTCCGTGAGTCGAGTGCCAGCCCCCGTCGAGCAGGACGACGAAGAGCGCGGCGGCGGTGAGGTCGGCCGTCGTGCCCGGGTTGGCAAGGTTGTGCGGGTCGCGAAGCGTGCGGTCGAACTGCGCCACGGCGTCGCGCCCCGCGGCCGTCCGTACCCCGCCCGCGGCGAGCACCGCGCGTGCGTCGCGCGTGACCTCGGCCGCCCGCGGCTCGCCCGCCCGCCGCGCGACGTGCGTGTCCGGCGCAGCCGCGAGCAGCGTGAGGTACGTCTCGACGACCGCGTCGTCCCACGCAAGCCCGTCGGCGCGCGCCCGCACGAGCGACGGCGCGCCACGCTCGAAAGTAGTCGAGAAGTCGGTCGCGTACTCGCGCGCGATCCCGTCGCGGTTTGCAGCGAGTCGCATCGCGTCGACGAGCGACACGCTCGGCGCGTCCGCGACGTCCTGCGCACCCGCACGCCCGAGCCCGCCCGGCGATGCGAGGCGGATCGCCGCGTACGCGTCGCGCGCGTCGTCGACCGTCGACGCCGCGAGCACGTGCGCGACCTCCGTCCGGAGCGCGCCGCTGCCGCCTAACGCGGCCGCGCGCGCCAGCGGAGCGAGGAGCAGTACGATGCCGAGATTTGTGTTCGAGCGGGTCCAGCGCGCGGTCGCCTCGACGGCCGCGAGGATCGTCGCGCCGAGCGGACGCTCGCCTGCGCGGGCGAGCGCGGGGCCGATCGCGGCCGCGCTCGCGAGGAAGTCCTCGTACCGCGCGTCGCGGAAGTGGCGTCCGGGCGACACGTTTCCCGGCTTCGGCGCGCTCGCCTCCAGGAGGCACGCGAGCTGCGCCGCGGTCCCGATCTCGTCCGCCGTACTCACGCGCGCACGAGCAGATGGTCGATGATCGCCCCGGCGACGTCGAGCCCGGTCGCGCCCTGCAGGCCTTCCCACCCCGGGATGCCGTTCACCTCGAGCACGTACGTCGTGCCGTCCGACGCGGGAAGCAGGTCCACGCCCGCATAGCCCGCGCCCACGGCGCGCGCCGCGCCTACCGCGATCGTCTCCCACGCGGGCGGAAGCGCGACCGCGCGCGCCACGCCACCGCGCGACACGTTGGTCCGCCACTCCCCGTCCGGCGCCCGCCGCTCGATCGCGCCGAGCACGCGGCCGCCGACGACGAACGCGCGCACGTCGCGCCCGCCGTGGTCGACCGCGCGCTGCACGTAGAACACCGCCCGCACCGCCTCGAGCGCACGCACGACGCGGAACGCCGTGTCGGGGTCGCTGACCCGCACCATGCCGTGCCCCATCGACCCGAAGATCGGCTTGATCACGACGTCACCCATCGCCCGCACCGCGTCCATCGCCGCGTCGACGCGCTCGCACACGACCGTTTCGGGCGTCGGTAGCCCGGCCTGCTGCAGCAGCGCCGACGTGTAGAACTTGTCGACGCACCGCTCGATGCACCGCGGCGAGTTCAGGACGCGCACGCCGCGCGCCTCCAACCAGTGCAGCGCGTCGACGCGATAGATGATCTGCTCGAGCGACCCGGCCGGGATGATCCGCGCGAGCACGGCCTCGGCCCGGTCGAGCGACTCCGCGTCGGCCGTGAGTCCACTCGCCACGCCAGTCGCCGTCCCGAGTCGCGCCGTGACCGCCTCGTACGGCACCACGCGCCCGGTGTGGCCGCGCTCGCCGAGCGCCCGGAGCAGCTCGTCCGTGTGCCATCCCGTGCGCGCACTGAGGATCGGGACGTGCACCGCGTCGCCGTTAGCCGCCGTACAGCGACGTACGCAGCACGGCGGCGTCGATGCGCCCGGCGTGAAACGTCCGCCCGCTCGTCGCACTCGTCAGCCACACCTCGGCGGGGCTGAACAGCAGCGGATCGATCTTGTAGAAGTCGCGCCCGGCGCGCTCGAACGTCTCGTAGAACGGTATTCCGTAGTCGGCCGACGCCGACGCGGGCAGCCGATCGGCCAGCGCGGCCAGCTCGTCGTCGGTCGCCCGCACGACGTACCGCGCCTGCCCACCGTAGAGCACGCAGTCGTTGGTCCGCCCGATCGCCCGCAGATCGTTCCGCGCCGGCGGCGGAACCGGGGCCGTGCCGATCGCACTCTCGACGCGGGTCACGTCGAAGCCTAACGCGTCAATCTTGTGCAGCCCCGTCTCGAGCACCCGCGCGACGACCTGCGTGCCGCCCGCGACGCTCGCCGTCGGCGCGACCGCGAAGGTGAGCGCGGACGCGGGAAGCTCCGCGCGCGCCGCAATCCACTCCACCACGTCGTCCGTCGGCAGCGCGCGCGTCTCCAACACGAGCACCCCCCGTTCGGCCCGCTCGGCGTATCCGAGCTTCGCGAACAGCTCGCGCTCGACACGCGCGTGCGCGCGCAGCGGGCCCGAGCCCATCGCGAAGTACCCGCCGTGCTGCACGGCCCACCCCGCGTACTGCGCGGCCATGCAGCTGACGGCCGGGTGGTCGCTCCACACCTGCACGCCCGGCCACGTCTCGCCGTCGATCACGAGCGGCGTATAACGCACGTGCCCGAGTCCTCCCATGCACAGCTCCGCGAGGCGGAGCCCCGCGCCGAGGCCGCCGACGGCCTCCACCCCCGCGTCGATCACCCGCGCGCCCGCGCCGGTCGCGTGCACCGCGACGCGCAGTTCGTCCGCACGCGCCACCATGTCGTCGGCGAGCGCCCACGCGCGCGCGTTGAGTGCGAGGTCGGGGAGCGCGTCCCCCGACCGCGCGGCGATCGTCGGCACGGTCATCCGCGCACCAGCGTGAGGATCTCGCCCTTGCCGAGTGTGCCCGCGTCGCCGCAGTAGCGCCGGTAGCGCCCGGCCACCGCACCGTCGTCGACGGAGAGCGCGTACCGACGGCGCAGGTAGGTCATCGTGAGGCGAACGTGCGGCGGCTCGAAGGTGCACGCGTAGCGATACGTCGCGGGCACGTCCGCGCCGCCGACCGCGATCACCGAGCCCCGCTTGCTTCCAACGCCCGTCGACGCGCCCGCGCGGCCGAGGACGACGAGCGACCCGGCGATCATCGCCCGCGCGCCGCGCGCGCCGACGTCGCCGCCGACGACGATGAGCCCGCGCCGCGCACGCGCGCCGGCCTCGTCGCCCGCGCTCCCGCGCACGACGATCTCGCCGCCGGTCATCCCGCGCGTCGCACCCGGCGTGGCCGCGCCGAGGCGGTCGCCGGCACGCCCGTCGACGTGCAGCGATCCGCCGGACATCGCGGCGCCCGCGTCGTCACCAACGTTCCCCGTCACGCGCAGCGCGCCGCCCGTCATCCCCGCGCCGGCGCGCTGGCCGGCATCGCCGTCGACGAGCAGTTCCCCGCCGGCCATCCCGGCGCCGAGTCCGTCGAGCGCGGCGGTCGCGCCGACGACGCGCACGCGCCCGGCGCGTTCGCCCTCGACCGTAAAGAAATCGCCGAGGCGCGCGGCGCGCGCGCCGTCCCACATCGCGAGCGCGGCGATCTCGCGCTCGCCTAACAACGCGAGCCGGTCGGGCGTGACGGCACCGTCGAGGTCCAGCGGTCCGTCCGGCGCCGTGCGCAGCGTGAGCGTGACGACGTCGCTCATCGCCCGCCGTCCGTCGCGTCGGACGTTACCGGTTGCCCCGTCGCCGGCGCCGCCGGGCGCGGTACCGGTGTGTCGTCGCCCGACAGGATGCGATGCAGGTGGAAGTGGTGCGGGCCGAGCCTGCCGCCGTAGTTGCCGGCGGAGATCGCGACCACCCCCGGCCGGCACGCGGCGTCGATCCCCGCGCGCATCGCGCGCGCGACCGCGCCGTAGTCGAGTCCGTCGAGCACCAGCTCGAGCACCGCGTTCACCCCGCCAGGCAGCGACGAGCGCGTGATCGGGCGGATCGTCGGGCAGTACGCGTCGTTGGTCGACGCAATCATCCCCGCGTACGCGCGCGCGCCGACCTTACTCCCGCTTCGCACGACACCCCCCGGGAACGGCAGGATCACCCCCGACATTCCCGCGATCGCATCCACCGCCGACTCCGCCGCGTCGAGCGCGCGATCCGCATCCTCGGCCAGGATCAGGAAGTTCCCGCCCCCGACGCCCTTCTGCACGCCGAAGCTCTCCTGCACGAGGAACTCCCCCTCCATCACCGGGATGCGCCAGTAGCGCTCGCCGCCTAACACCTTGCTGATCTGGAACCGATCGCCGAACACGCGCAGCGCGCGCGCCGACGGCACGCGCGTCACCGCCTCCGGCAGTCCGTCGAAGCAGCTCGTCGTCGGGCAGGTGAGCACCGTCTGCCCGACGCGCTCGACGAGGCGCTTGCCCAGGCTGTCCGCGTCCATCGTGAACAGCAGCACGCTCACGCCGGGGCGCGCGTCCGGCGTTTCGTCCGGCGTCAGCTCGCGCTCGACCGCCGCCTCGCATTTGCACGCGATCACCGACGTCGCAAATCCGGTCAGCTTCGACGCGGCCTCGCGCGCCCAGCGCAACGTCTTCGCCGTGATGACGATCCGCACTCCGCGCATCCCGAACGCCTCGGCGAACGTGTCCTCGATCCGGACACCACGGATCTCCACGTCAGCCGCGCTCACGCGCGGGTGCGCCCGACGATCGCCGCGTCGGTGCCGGCGCGTCGCGCAGCCCACGTACGGGATAGTTGTCGAGCGACACCGTCGCGTACTGCGCGAAGTACCGCCGCAGGTCACGCTCGACCGCGGCGTCGTACGCCGGCCGTACGTGCAGGCGACGCCCCGCGGGCGCACGCCGCAGCTGTCCTTCTTCGACGACGACCGCCCCGCCCTTCACGACAGTGCGCGGCGTGGCGAACATGCGCTCGATGTCGGCGTCGCGCGCGAAGACGGTCACGTCCGCGTCCGCGCCGACGCCGAGGTGCCCCTTGTCGCGCAGGCCGAGCAGGCGCGCGGGCCCGGCGCGCGTGATGATTGCGATCTCGCCGAGCGTGTACTCGCGCGCGAGTCCGTCGGCGAGCGCGCTTCCGGCGAGCAGCCGATCGTTCACGCGCCGTAGCTGCTCGTCGCGGTACGTTCGGTCCATCAGCAGGCGGATCAGTGCCGGGTACGACAGGAAGCTGCCCCCGTTGGGGTGGTCCGTCGAGAGCACGACGCGCCACGGGTCGGCCGCGAGCAGGAACAGTTCGAGCCCGACCGCCCACTGCAGCGCGGCCACCGCGGCGCGCTCGCGATACGTGTGGGGCACCACGCCGCAGCCGGTCTCGAGCTCGATGTCGTGGTTCACCCACTTCCGCCCGCTGCTCCGGTGCAGCAGGTACTCGACCGGCGCGTCGGCCGTGAGCGTGGTCGCGTCGCCGAACATCACCTGCCCGACGTCGCCGCTCACCTCCGGGTGCGCGTTGACGTACTCGATCAACTCGCGCGCGCCCGAGCGCCACCCGCCGTCGGGCGCGTGGCCGTACGCGTGAAACTGGAGGTGGGTGAAGTGCGCACGGCGGCCGGCGACGGCGCGCATGCTGTCGAGCGTCATCGCAACGTTGCCCGGCACGCCGAGGTTGTTGCAGTGGACGTGCGCTGGATGGGGCAGGCCTAACGCCTCCGCCGCCCCGACGAGCGTCTCGAGGATCGTGCGCGGCGTAACGCGCGTCGACCCGACCGGTGTGTCGAGCTCTGTCCGCTCGCGCGCGCCGCGCTTCCACAGCTCGATCCCGCCAGGGTTGACGAGCTTGATCGCGTACCCGCCCGTCGCGCCGAGCAGCCACGCCGCGTACTCGCGCGCGTGCTCGCGCTCGCCCGCGTCGATCAGGCGCAACAGGTAATCGTCGTTGCCCATCAGCACGAAGAACCCGCCGTCGACGATCGGCGTGTCGTCGAACTCCGCGTGCGACGCGCGCGCCGCGATCGGGGCGACCGCGGCATCGAACACCGTCGTGTAGCCGAGCCCCGCGTAGCGGTAGCCGGTGGTGAAGGTGCTCGGCACCGTCCCGCCAGACCCCGACCGCGGCAGCGCCCCGAGGTCGAACGCCGCGAGGTCTGGCGCGGACGCGGGGTCGCGGTCGTGCTCCTCGGGGAGCAGCCGGCGCGCGAGATTGACGGATCGGCTCGCGACGTGCGAGTGGATGTCGACGCCGCCCGGCATCACGATCATCCCGCGCGCGTCGATCACCCGCGCGGTCGACGGCACGTCGGCGACGATGCGCCCGTCGGAGACGCACACATCGCGCACCTCGCCGTCGACGCCGTTGGCCGGGTCGTACACGGCGCCCCCGACAATGCGAAGTGCACTCACGGCACTGCCGCCGGTCGCTCGCGCGCGCGGCGCGCGCTTGAGGTCGCGTCACGAACCCGAACCAGCCCCGCGACACAGGCGAGCAGCGCACGGATCGTCGCATGCGCCTCGGGCGGTCGTCCTGGCCAGCCGTCCATCGACGGACGGAGCGGCAGCGGAACGTCGTCCATGCGAAACGCCGTGCCGCCGTCGTGGATGCCGGCCACCCCCGTGTCGATCGCCGCGACCGCGTCCGCCGGCGCGCGCTCGCTCGCCCGCGGGCCGACGACGGCGCACGGTACCGACGGCCGTCCGCGCGCAGCCGTCGCGCCGCGCACGTCGATGCCTAACGTCACCGTGACGTGCGCGGGTACGCCGCCCGCGTCGCCGAGGACGAGCACGGCATCCACCGCTCCCCGCGCGAACCGCGCGGCCGCGCCGTCGTAGGGCGTGTACCGCGGGTACCCGCGCGCGAAGTCGACCGCGGCGGGGTAGCCGGTCTGCGAGGTGAGCACCGCGTCCGCCCCGGAGCGATTGCCCCCGGCGCGGAGCGTGCTGAGCGCACACCGCGTCACCGCGTTGAGCGCGAGCGAAAGCGCCGCGAGCGCGCCCGCGCGCTCCGGATCTCGCGCGACATCGCCGGCCGTGCCCTCCGGCGCCTCGCGCGGCTCCGCGTCGTGCACGATCGCGAGGTAGCGCGCGGCACGCAGCGACGGCGCCAGCTGGCGCGCCGCCGACCACGCCGTCCCCTCCGGCCCGTCCGCGCCCCGCAGCGCCGCTTCCTCGCCCGCGAGCACGCGCAACGCCGTGAGCACCGCGACCTCGTCGGCGGGCGCGACGGCAACGCGCGCGTCCGCGTCGACGGGCCCGCGCGCATCGCCGACGTCGACCGCGATCACGGTGCGCGAACGCCGGCCTCGGGGCACGGCGAGTCCCGCCGGCTCGGGCGCGTAGCGCGTCGGGTAGCGCGGGTAGCGGGCGGCCGGATCAACGGCCCAGTAGAGCAGCACGTCCGCCCGGTTGCGCACCTCGCCTAACGTCGCGCCCGCCCGCCCGTGCTCCTGCGCCGCGAGCAGCACGTCGATCGCGGTGCTCCCCGTCACGCTGTCGACCACCGCGCGCAGCACGTCGGCCAGCGCGACGGCCTCGCGCTGCGCCTCGCACGACAGGTCAGGCGCGAGGTACACGAGCGGCCGCCGCGCCG
Organism: Gemmatirosa sp.; assembly: GCA_036401455.1. Taxonomy (GTDB): domain Bacteria; phylum Gemmatimonadota; class Gemmatimonadetes; order Gemmatimonadales; family Gemmatimonadaceae; genus BPUI01. The sequence continues at coordinate 14,747 of DASWUT010000084.1, forward strand.
CGGCGAGCATCTCCGCCGCCGCCACGATCGCGACGTCCGCGGTCGTCTCGCGCCCACGCGTGAGCGCGCGAGCTGGCACGCGCCCGTCGCCGAACCACGCCGCGCCGAGTGGGCACGCATGCCGCGCCTCGGCGATGCGCCCCGCGCGCACGACGACCTCGATGTCGTCGCACGCGCACCCACACCCGAGGCACACGGCCGGCGCGACGATGCGCGAGCCGTCGCGCGCGACACGGTTCGCGAGCGCTGCAGTCACGCGGCAATGCCCGCTGCACGGCCTGACGCACCATCCACTGCGATACCGAGCGCCGCGTAGACCATCACGGCACGCCGTTCCAACGCCGCGTGGCACGCCGCTGCGTCCCCTGCCTCGGCGAACACGGTGCACACCGGCCCGCCCGCCGGGATCACCTCGCCCGGGTGCGGCACGTCGCGCACCGACGCGTCGCCGAGCCACGCGCGCGTGTCCCCCACACGACTCGGATGCGACGCGAAGAGCACCGCCTTCCCGGTCGCCCCCGCCCCGCGGCGCGCGGCCCGCACGTCGAACGCGGGCAGCTCGCGGGCGGTGCACGCTCGCGCGTGCGCGCCGAACACACTGATCCCGTACGCACGCTCGACGAGTTCCATCGACGCGGTGTAGCGCGGATTCACCTCGATCGCGTGCGGCACGCCGTCGACGGCGACGAAATCGATTCCGTTCACGCCGATGAGGCCTAACGCCTCGGTCGCGACGTCGGCCAGGCACGCCGCCGCGTCGATGAGCGCCTCGTCCCCGGTGAATTGCCCGTCGCCCGCGCCCGCGAGGATGCTGCCGCAATAGCGGAACCCGCGCGCGCCGAACGCCGCCTCGCCGACGAGCTGGCGCGACACGCCGAGCAGCACGGCGCGGCGACCGTCGGCCACGAACACCGCCGAGCCGGGCACTCCGTCGATGCGCGCCTGCAGGTCGCACCCGTGCGGCACGCGCGTTCCGCGCCGCCACGGCCGAACGCCGCGCCCGCCCCCGGACGCACGCGGTTTCACGAGCCACCGACCGGCCCTGTGCATCGCGTCTACCGCCGTCGTGGTCTCCGGCGC
>DASWUT010000085.1:0-3921 GCA_036401455.1 Gemmatirosa sp.
GACCGACGTTCCGCACCTCGTCCTTGAACAGCTCGCGCAGCGGCTCGATGAGCGCGAACTGCATCCCCGGCTTGAGCCCGCCGACGTTGTGGTGCGTCTTGATCGTCACGCTCGCGCCGCCCGTCGGCGACGCGCTCTCGATCACGTCGGGATACAACGTGCCCTGCACGAGAAACCGGACGTCGGCACCGACCGACTCGGCCGCGTCCTCGAAGACGTCGATGAACGTGTGCCCGATGATCTTCCGCTTCTTCTCCGGATCGTCGACTCCGGCGAGTGCGGACAGGAATCGCTCGGACGCGTCGACGACGCGCAGGTCGACGTGCATGTGCTGCCGGAACGTGCGCTCGACCTGCTCGCGCTCGTGCCGCCTGAGCAGCCCCGTGTCGACGAAGATGCACGTGAGCTGATCGCCGATCGCGCGGTGGACGAGCGCCGCCGCCACCGCCGAGTCGACGCCGCCGGAGAGGCCGCAGATCACCCGGGCGTCCCCGACGCGCTCGCGAACGCGCGCAACTTCCTCGGCCACGAACGCCCCCGGCGTCCACGTCCCCTCGGCGCCGCACACATCGAACAGGAAGTTTGCGACCAGCTCGCTACCGCGCGGCGTGTGGGCGACCTCGGGGTGGAACTGGACGCAGTGGATCGGTTTCGTCGTGTGGCGCATTGCCGCGATCGGATTCGACGCGCTACTCGCCGTGACGACGTACCCCTCGGGCACGACGTCGACGTGATCGCCGTGGCTCATCCACACCGTCGCCGTCTCGCCCGCATCGAAGCCGGCAAACAGACCGGCGGGGTCCTCGACGCGCATCTCCGCCCGGCCGTACTCGCGACGGCCACCGCGCGTCACGGCGCCGCGCGACAGATGTGCGACGAGTTGCATCCCGTAGCAGATGCCGAGAATCGGCGCGACGTCGAGCAGCGCCGGGTCAGCCGTCGGCACGTTCTCGCCGTACACCGAGTTCGGACCGCCGGAGAGGATGATCCCCGTCGGCCCCCACGCGCGGATCCACTCGAGCGTGCGCGTCGGCGGGTGAATCTCGGAGTACACGCGCGCCTCGCGCACACGGCGCGCGATGAGCTGCGTGTACTGCGAGCCGTAATCGAGGATCAGGATGCGGCTGGACATGCGGAAGTGTGAACAGGGAACCGTGCCGCGCCGAGCCCGCGACGGTCGGGTGAACCGTTAGGCGCCCGGAGGTGGGTCCAGCGCGAGCCGCTCCACGGTCAGCGTGTCGAGGTCGACGATGGCGGCCGTGCACACACCGGTCAGCCACCCACACGCCTCGCCCGGGTTCACGACGAGCGTCGACCCGCGCTGGCGCACCTCGGCGCGGTGCGAGCAGCCGTGCACGACCACCGCGTGCCCCTCGACCGAGCGCGACAGCGCGTCGCCCAGATCGTGCACGAGCAGCAGCGAGCGCCCACCGAGCTCGAGCGAGTGCGGCGACTCGAACAGTTCACCGCCCGCGGAAAGCGTTCCCGCGGCCGCGCGCAGGCCATCGCGATCACCGTCGTTGCGACCGAACACGCCTAACAGCGGCAGCCCTGCCGCGCGAAACGGGGTGAGCGCGAACGGTGCGCAGTAATCTCCGGCGTGCAGCACGAATTCCGCGCCGTCGGCCACCATCTTCGCGATCAGCCCCTCGATCGCCGGCAGCCGGTCGTGCGTGTCGCCGATCAGCCCGATCTTCACGCGGCCTCCAGGACGCGCTCGTGCCGCACGAGATCGTCGTACGACTCGCGCGTCGTCACGACGCGCCACGCCCCGCCGTCGACGATGACCTCCGCCGCGCGCGGACGCGAGTTGTAGTTGGAGGCCATGGCGAACCCGTACGCGCCGGCGGTGTGCACGGCGAGCAGGTCGCCCGGCCGTACGTCGTCGAGCTCCCGGTCGAGCGCGAGGAAGTCGCCGCTCTCGCACACGGGCCCGACGACGTCGGCCAGCACCCGCCCGCCGCGCGGAACGACGGGCGTGATCGCGTGGTAGGCGTCGTAGTGCGACGGCCGCACGAGATCGTTCATCCCCGCGTCGGTGATCACGTACTCCTTGCCGCCGCTCCGCTTCCGGTAGAGCACGCGCGCGACCAACAGCCCCGCCTCGGCGACGAGGAATCGCCCCGGCTCGAGCACGAGCGACACGCCGAGGCCGCGAATCGCGTCCTTCACGCCGCGCGCGAACCGGTCCACGTCCGCAGCAGGCTCGTCGCGGTACGTCACCGCCAGGCCGCCGCCGACGTCGAGGTACGCAATCGTGTCCGCCCCATCGGCGCGCAAGCGCGTGAGCAGGCCGAGCATGCGCAGGAGCGCGGCGCCGTAGGGATCGAACGTGGCGAGCTGCGACCCGATGTGCATGTCGAGTCCGATGAGCCGGACGTGGTCGAGCGACCGCGCGAGCGCCGCCGCGTCCGGCACCTCGTCGAACGGAATGCCGAACTTCTGCCCCTTCTCGCCCGTGCGGATGTACTCGTGCGGGCTGTCGACGCTCACCTCCGGGTTCACTCGCAGCGCGAGTGGCGCGACCACGCCGCGCTCGCGCGCGACCGCGTCGAGAAGCAGGAGCTCTCCCTCACTCTCGACGTTGACGAACAGCACCCCCGCATCGAGCGCCTCGCCGAGCTCGCGCGCCGTCTTGCCGACCCCGCTGAACACCACGTCGCCGGCCCCGAATCCAGCTTCGCGCGCGCGGAACAGCTCGCCACCGGAGACGACGTCGACGCCGGCGCCTAACGAGCGGAACTCCCGAAGCAGCGACAGGTTGGAGTTCGCCTTGACGCTGTAGTGGATCCGATGCGGCACGCCGGCGAAGGCGCGCACCAGGCGCCCGTACTGCGCCCGCACGGTCGCGACGTCGTAGACGTACGTCGGCGTACCGACCGCGTCGATGATCGCGGGCAGCGGAACGCCGCCCGCGTGCAACACGCCGCCGACGAGCGCGAACGCGCCGGGCGCGGCGCCGTTCAGTACGCCCGGGCCCACAGCACCTCGTATTGCGCCGGCTCACCCGTGACCAGGCACCGGGTCGGCGCCTCCGCGCTCCGAAACTCCTCGTCGGGGATCACGCGGATCGTCGCCTTCGTCTCCTCCTTCACGCGGGCCTCGACCGCTGGGTCGCCGTTCCACCCGGCGTAGACGAACCCGCCCGCCTCGACGATCTGCTTGAACTCGTCGTAGCTCGTCACGCCGCGGTGCGACCGGGCATCCAGTCGCGCGCGCGCCGCCGCGAGCATGTCGCTCTGCATCGCCTCGAGCAGCTCCTCGACCTCCTCGCCGATCGTGTCGAGCGAGACCGTCTTCTTCGCGCGCGTGTCGCGGCGCACGAGCACCGCCTGGTTCGCGTCGAGGTCGCGCGGGCCGAGCTCCATCCGGAGCGGGATGCCGCGCATCTCCCAGTGATAGTACTTCGCGCCGGGCTTGAGCCCCTCGCGCGCGTCGACGTGCACACGCAGCCGGTTGGGCTCGCGCCGTTCCCAGTCGGCGAGCGCGCGCCGGATTCGCTCGGCCGCCTCGACCACGCGCGCGCGGTCCTCGTCCGTGCGATAGATCGGCACGATCACGAGCTCGATCGGCGCGAGCAGCGGCGGCGTCTGCAACCCGTTGTCGTCCGAGTGCGTCATGATCAGTCCGCCCACGAGCCGCGTCGACACGCCCCAACTCGTGTTCCAGGCGTGCTCGATCGTGCCGCCCTCGCTCTGGAACGTGAGGTCGAACGCCTTGGCGAAGTTCTGCCCGAGGTTGTGCGACGTCCCCGCCTGGAGCGCGCGCCCGTCCTGCATCATCGCCTCGCAGCTGTACGTGCGCAGCGCGCCGGCGAACTTCTCGCTTTCCGTCTTCTGGCCGGTCACGACCGGCATCGCGATCCACCCCTCCATGAAGTCGCGGTAGACGCCGAGCATCTTCCGCGCTTCGTCCTCCGCC
>DASWUT010000086.1:0-3843 GCA_036401455.1 Gemmatirosa sp.
CCGCGCAGGTCGACGCGCGACGCGCGGAGCGCCGGCAGCAGGGCGGCGCCCACCCCGGCCGTGAGCGCGACCGCGCACGCGAACGCCAGCGCGCGCGCGTCGAGGCCGAGCGCCTCCGCCCCGGGCACACCGTCGGTGAGGGTCGCTGGAATCGCCGCGGCGAGTGCGCGCGTGAGGGCCCACGCGAGCGCGGCGCCTAACATTGCCGCGATGCCCGCCACGACCACGCCTTCGGCCACCAACTGCGCGACGAGCCGCGCGCGCCCCGCTCCGACGGCCGCGCGCACGGTCAGCTCGCGCGCGCGACCCGCGGCGCGGACGAGTGCGAGCCCCGTCGCGTTCACCACCGCGACGACGAGCATGACGGCGACGCCGCCGAAGAGCAGCACGAGCGTCGCGCGCGCGCCCCCGACGAGCGCCGCCTGCAGCGGCAGCACGCGCAGGTCGCGCCCGAAGCCCGCCTGCATGCGCTGCGGGAAGTCGTGCTCCCCCGCCCGCCCGACGATGGCGCGCGTTTCCGCCTCGGCGCGGCCCGCCGTCGTGCCCGGCGCGAGGCGCGCGATCACGTTCAACCGCCAGTTCCACCAGTACCCGACGACGTCGGCAGGATCGATACGGACCGGCATCCAGATCGCCACCGTCGCCGACGGGAAGCGGAACGCGGGCGGCATCACGCCCACGATCTCGTGCCGCTCGCCGTCGATCGTGACGGAGCGGCCGACCACACGCGGGTCGGCGCCCATGCGCTCGCGCCAGTACGCGTCGCTCAGCACGACCACGTGCGCCGCGCTCGGGCGCCCGTCGTCCGGGCGGAGCGTGCGGCCGAGCGCCGCGCGAACGCCTAACAGGTCGAAGAGGTTGCCGGTGACGGCCGACGTGCGCGCGCGCGACGGCGCCGGGCGCCCGAAGCCGGTCGCGGCGACCACGGTCGCGTCTCCGGCGTACCCGAACGCGGCGACGTCGGCGTAGCCCGTGCTCCGCGTGCGGATCGCGTCGAGCAGCCCGTCCGACACCCCGCGATCCCAGACGCGGACGAGGCGCGCCGGCTCGCGGTACGGCAACGGGCGGAGAAGCACGCGGTCGACGACGCCGAACAGCGCCGTCGTCGCCCCAATCCCGAGCGCCAGCGTGAGCACCGCCGCGGTGAGATAGCCGGGTGTGCGCCGGAGGGCACGCCACGCGTGGCGGAGCGTGGCAAGGGCGTTGGGCATGCGGGGAGGTGGCTGAAGGTGGCGGATCCCGCGAGTCGTCGAAGAAAGAGTCGCGCCGCGTGGAGGTCGTCGGTAAGCGACCGTGCCGCAACGAGTTCAGCTGACGGTTCGGGCGGCGGGTGTACGCGCGTGGGACACCGCTGTCCGGACTCGGACACTGGCACGAGACACGCGCTCCGCGTCAGTCCGGGCGCGACACGCGCGCCCGCCCGTTCCCCGTCGAGACGCGGAGCGGCGCGCCCCCATCGCCTAACGTGAGCGCGAGTCGCCGCGGATCGATCCGCCCTTGCAAGGTGACGGGGAAGTCGACGGTGAGCGCGCCGTTGCCCGTGCTCACGTCGAGGCGCGCGGAGTAGCCGTCGGGCACGCGAAGCAGCGCCGATCCGTTCCCCGACCGCAGGTCGAGTCCCGCACCCGGCAGCCCGCCCCCGTCCCACGCGCGCCCGGCGAGCGTGGCCTGCACCGAGCCGTTCCCCGTCCGCCCTTCGACATCGCCGCCGACGCGATCGACGACGAGCGAGCCGTTCCCCGACGACAGCCGCAGGCGCCCGACGACGTCCTGCACGCGCACCGAGCCGTTTCCAGTGCGGGCCGCGACGTCGAGCCGGCGCGGGGCGGTGATATGGTAGTCGACGGCCCACCCGCGGTCATCCGACGACCCGTCGTGAGACCCGTTCACACGCAGCGTGTTGCCGTTCGCCGTGACGCTGATCGCGCCGAGCAGGCGCGCGGCCTCCGCATCATCCCGGGCCCACGCGCGCACGCGGGCCGTGACGGTCGCGACGCGCGCGGTGTCCGTGCCCTCGACGGCGACGGTGCCATTCCCGGACTCGACGTCCACCGGCCCGCGGTCGGGCGCGAGGACGAATGTGCGCACGTCGCACGCGACCGCGCGATCCGAACGCGCCCAGCTGTCCGGGGTGCATGGGCCGTCGCCGGTGCTGAAGCCCGCGCCGCCGGGGCCGTACGCGTAGCCGGTCTGCACCGGCACGTAGCGCACCTGAGAGACGATGCACGCGCCGGCGAGGGGGAACAGCGCAAAGGGGGCGCGGCGCGCGAGGTGGACGAGGTGGCGCATGAGACGATGGGTGAGGGGGCACTGGCGACGACGCACGACCGACACGCGTTGGACAGCGGCAGCGGCGGAAACGATTGCTCGCGGCGCGCCCGCAGTCGGCGCGCCCATGGTCCGCGCGCCCGCAGTCGGCGCGCCCATGGTCGGCGCCCCCGTTCTCACCCCGCGCGCAGCGTCTCTGTCGGGTCCACCCGCGTCGCGCGTCGCGCGGGGACGTAGCTCGCCAGCGCGATCACCCCGCCGACGAGCGCGACGCCCGCGCTCAGGACCACCGGATCGCCGGGCGCGACCTCGAACAACAGCGACCGCAGAAGTCGCGTCGCGACGAGCGCCCCCGCGAGGCCGAGTGCCACGCCGACCACCGCCAGCCACGCCGACTGCCGGACGACGAGGCCGCGCACCTGCGCCGCGCGAGCACCGAGCGCCATGCGCACACCGATCTCGCGCCGCCGTAGGCCGACGACGTACGCGAGCGTGCCATACAGTCCGACCGCGGCGAGCAGCACCGCCATCCCGGCCGCGACCGAGAGGAGGGCCGTCGTGAACGTCACGCGCGCCATCGACGCCGCCCACAGCTCGCGCATCGGCGTCGCCATGCCTAACGGCGCGCCCGCGTCCAGCTCCGCCAGCACGCGCCGTACCGCCGGCACGTACGCCGCGGGGTCGCCGCTGGCCGTGCGTACCACGATCGCCATCCCGCGAGGAACGCCGCCCGGGAACGTGTCGGCGGCGACGGGGGTGATCGGGAGGTAGACGATCTCGGGCGGCGGCCGGTCGAGCCCGTCGTCGTGCACGCCGAGCGCGACCGCGGTGATCGGCGCGTACCACCCGCGCTGACAGCCGTAGCGCTCGCAACTCGTGATGCCGTGTCCCTTCGGGTCCGAGCCCGGCCAGAGGCGGGCGGCCACCGCGTCGGTGATCACGGCGCCGGCCAGGTGGCGGTCGGCGTCGGTCCAGTCGGGCGTCGTGCCGCGCACGCGAATGCCCATCGCGCGGAAAAACCCGGGGGTGACGCGCGCCGTGTGGATGCACCCCGGTTCGCCGCGGCCCTCGACACCGATCGTCGTGCACCCTTCTCCGCTCGTGAGCGGCACGCGTTCGGTCGCACCCACCGCCACCACACCGGGCAGCGCACCGAGCCTGGTCTCGAGCGCGTACCAGAACGCCGTCGCCCGCGCGTCCGACACCGAGCCCGGTGACGACATCACGACGCTGGAGACCAGCACGCCGTCGACCGCGAACCCCGGCTGGACGGCGCGCAGCCGGCGCACGCTTTCGAGCAACAGCCCCGAGCCGGCGATCAGCACGAGGGCGAACGCGACCTGCCCCACGACGAGCGCGTGTCGCGCGGTAAGCTGCGCCCGTCCCGCCGTCGCTCCGCGTCCCCCTTCCCGCAACGAGTGCGTGTCGACCGCGCCCCACGCAGCCGGCAGCGCGCCAACACACACCGCGACGGCCAGCGCCATGGCCGCGCAGACGATGCCGGCGCGTACGTCGATGCGCGCCGTGTCGACCAGTGGCAACCCCGCCGGCGCGAGCGCGCGCGTGACCCGGACG
>DASWUT010000087.1:0-11654 GCA_036401455.1 Gemmatirosa sp.
CCGGCTGCGCCGCGTACACGGCGGCGAGCTGTGCGCGCTCGCGGGCGAGTTCGTACGTCTGAAAGCCGAACCAGCCGACGACCGCGAAGGCGAGCAGCAGCAGCGGCACGAAGAGCGCGTGCGTTGCCGCCGCCGGCTCGGCGCGCGTCACGACGCGCGCCTCGACGCGAGCATCGGGCCGGAGCTCGGCCGCTGCCGACGGGACCGGTGTTGCCGAAGCCGGTGCTGACGACGCGGACGGAAAGGGAAGCGATGTACTCATGGCCGGGTCGAGTCGGAGGTGGATCCGGCGGCGCCGATCGCGGCGGCGTTCGCGGGAGCGTTCATCGTGACCGTCACGCCGTTGGCGGCGAGCATGTCGAGCAGCGGACGGTCGTGCCCCTTGACCGCGAGGTCGGCGAGCGAGCGCGCGATGTCGCGCTGCAACACCTCGAGCTGCGCGCCCTGCTGCACGGCCGCGGTGCGCGCGGCGATGTCGTCCTGCGTGCCGCGGTTGACGACGACGAGCGTGCCGTTGGCGAGCGTGAGGCCGACGGCGAGGGCACCGAGCGCGGTGAGCGCGTGGAACTGGTGCCGGGTGAGGACCGGCGCCGCGACGGCGCCGGGTCGGGGGGAGCGAGACACGGGAAGGGAGTGAGGCGTGGACGGAAGACCGTGGAGTGGGCCAGACCATCAGAGCGCGCGGCGCCGCCGGCGCGCCGCGACGCCAACCCCGGCGAGCCCGGCCGCGACGAGCGCCCACGTGCCCGGCTCCGGGGTCACGGTCGGGGAGCCGCCGACGGTGCCGCGCAGCGTGAGGGTCACCGGCGCGACCGCGGCCGAGTAGCCGCTCGCGTTGGTGCCGTAGCCGTTGAGCGTGATGACCTCCGAGAACATCCCCGTCGTCGCGCCGTCGAAGCTCACCTGCAGTCCGCCGAGCGTGCCGCCGGCGGCGAGCCCGGTGAACGGGTTGAAGCCGCCGAAGGCGAAGCCCGAGCCGCTCGCCGTGTACGCGCCGTTGAGGAAGTCGGCGAAGCCTCGCGCGATGTTGCCGACGGAGAGCGTCGCGACCTCGGTGCCGGTGCCGAGCGCGAGGTTCCCGAAGTCGAGCGTGTACGACGTTGCCGAGAGCTTGCCTAACGATCCCGCGCCGCCGCTCTGCGTGAAGCCGGCCGCGGCGTAGTTGTTGACCTGTCCGGTGAGCGCGACGTTGGTCGTGCCGAGGGCGAGATCGGCGAGGTCGGCGTCGTGGCTGGCGAGGGCCACGGTGGCGCTGCCGGTGAAGCGCCCCGCACTCGCCGTGTTGAGGCCGACGGTGAGGCTGGTGTTGTCCGACGCGCCGGCTCCGAGCGCACCGACCGAGCCCGCGGCAGTGAAGCCTGCGCTGCTCGTGCTCACGCCGCCCCGGAGGACGTCGTTGAGCGCGGTCACCGCCGCGCCGTTCGCGACGCCGAGGCCGCGCGCGGTGACGGCGTCGCCGACGTGGACGATGCCGAAGTCCACGGCCGTCGTGTTCACCTGCCCGATGGCGGCGGTGTAGACCTTCCCCGTCACGCCGACGGTCTGCGACGCGAGGGTCATCTGGCAGTTGCTGCCGCAGCCGCCGATGTTGCTCGCGTCGGAGACGAGTGTGAGCGTGGCCGACCCGCTGAAGCTGCCGGCCGTGCTCGTGCCGAGGCCGACCTTGAGCGCGCTCGTGTTGGTCGCGCCGGGGGCGAGGAGGGTGATGCTGCCGCTGCTGGTGACGGGCGCGGTGCTGGCGATGGTCGCGTCGAGCGCCGCCTGCTGGTTGCCCGTGGCCTGGTTGGAGATGCTGACCGTGCCGGCGAGCGCCGCGCCGCCGACGCGCGCGGCGCCGAGGTTGACGCTGGGCGTGTTGATTACGGGGTGGGCCTGGTCGACGACGGTGCCCTGCCCGTGGATGGTGCCGACCACGCCGTAGCTCGTGCCTGGCAGGGCGAGCACGCCGAGTCCGTTGCTCACGCCGTTGACGGCGCCGGCGCTGGCGTAGGTGATGCCGATCGCGCCGTTGACGGTGCCCGCGCTCGCCGTGTTGACGGTCACCACCATGCTGCTCGTGTTGGTGGAGCCGGCCGTGAGGCCGGCGATCGACCCGGTGCCGCTGATGCGGCCGGCGCCGGTACCGCTCGCCTGGCCGAAGCCGACGTCGAGGTCCTCGACGTAGCCGGACGCCCCCGTCGCGCTGTTGGTGAACGACAGCGTCTGGCTGACCTGCTGCCCGACCTGCACGGTCCCGAAGTTGAGCGCGGTCGTGTTGAGCTGCCCCTGCGCCACCTGGTACGCCGCCGCGCCCGAGCCGAGGACGATGTTGAGCTTCTGGTCGGCGATGTTGTCGTAGGTGCTGCGCAGGTTGATCGACTGTCCGGCGAGCGGAGCGAGGGCGCCGGCGTTGGCCGCCGTGAAGGTGACCGTGTAGGCCGCACCGGCGCCGGGCGCGGCGGGGCCGTAGTTGGACGCGGTGACGCCGGTGCCGCTCAGGCGCGTGTCGGTGAGGCTGGCGCCGTTCACCGACGTCTGGATCGCGCCGCGGAGCGCGGGGCCGGTGGTGCCGGTGTTCGTGATGTCGTACGTATAACTGTTGGCGCCGACGCGAACGTTGCCGATCGTGAGCGTGGCGGCGGTCGTCGCGCCGTTGGTCACGCCCGTGCCGGTGATCGCCTGCGCGACGTTGCCGCCGGCGAGGATCTGGCCGGTGCCGGTGATGCCGGCGTGGCGGTCGAAGCTGTTGCCCGTCCCGGCCGACGCGTTGGTGTAGTCGGTGGTGAGGGTGATGTTTTCCGTGCCGTTGTTGAGCGTGGCGCCCGCCGCGCCGATCGCGAGCGTGCCCTGCGCGACCGGCTGGCCGGAGGTGAGGTTCACCACACCCGCAGCGTCCACGCGCAGGATGCCCGTCCCGTCGAGCGGTGTCGTGAGCGTGAGCGTGCCGTTCTGCGCGCGCAGCACGCCGCCGTTGGTCACGGGCGCGTTGACGATCGCGATCGTCCCGCCGCCGTCGGCGTTGATCGTCCCGTTGTTGACGAGCGCTTCGGCCCCACCCTCGAAGTTCTGCCCACCGATCGTGCCGCTGACGCCGTGGATCGTGACGTTGGGCCCGATCGTCAGCGTGCCGGTCCCGCTCGGGCTCTCGATGTTGAATCGGTTGCCCGAGCCGGTGCTGCCGAAGGCGATCGTCCCCGTCCCACCGAGCGTCTGACTGCCCTCGAACGCGAGGATGCTATTGGCGTTGAGGCTGACCGTGCCGTTGTTCTGCAGCGTGAGACCGCCCGTCACGCGCTCGATGCTCTGGTTGGACGCGAGGTCGAGGGCGCCGTTGAGGGTGGCGACGTTGAGGAAGTTACTCCCGCTGTTGCTGCCCTGGATGACGCCGGTGCCGGCGGTGTTCATCTGGCCGGCAATCGTCACGCCGTTCTGGACGACGACGCTTCCGTTGCCCGCGAGGAGCTGCCCCGCGCCGGCGCTCGCCACGTTGCTGTTGAGGACGAGGGTACCGCCGTTCTGCGCCTGCAGCGTGCCGTTGTTGGTCACCGGCGCGTTGACGATCGTGATCGTGCCGCCGGCCACGTCGGCGCTGATCGTGCCGTTGTTCACCAGCGCGTTCGCGCCGCCCTCGAAGTTCTGTCCGCCGATGGTACCGTTCTGCCCGCGGATCGTCACGTTGGGCCCGATCGTCAGCGTGCCGGTCGTACCGGAGCCGCCGGGCGTCTCGATGTCGAGCCGGTTGCCCGAGCCCGCCGCGCCGAAGACGATCGTGCCCGTGCCGCCCAGCGTCTGCGTGCCCTCGATGGCGAGGATGCTGTTGGCGTCGACGTGGATCGTCGCGCCGTTCTGCAGCGTGAGATTGTTGCTCGCCCGCTCGATCGCCTGGTTGGACGCGAGGTCCAGCGCGCCGCGGAAGGTGACGGCGTCGAGGAAGTTGTTGCCGCTGTTGCTCACCTGGAGCAGGCCGGTCCCGGAGGTGGTGATCTGCCCGGCGAGCGTGACGCCGTTCTGGTAGATCACGCTTCCGGCGCCCGCGATCAGTTGGGAGCCCGACGTGCCGGTGACGTTGCTGCTGAGCACGAGCGTCGCACCGTTGATCGCCTGCAGCGTGCCGTTGTTGGTCACCGGCGCGTTCTCGATCGTGATCGTGCCGCCGTGCCCATCGGCGCTGATCGTACCGTTGTTGACGAGCGCTTCGGCCCCACCCTCGAAGTTCTGGCCGCCGATCGTGCCGTTGGTGCCGCGGATCGTCATGTTAGGCCCAACGGTCAGCGTGCTCAACCCGCTCGGGCTCTCGATGTTGAGGCGGTTGCCCGAACCGGTCGCGCCGAGGAGGATCGTCCCCGTCCCGCCGATCGTCTGACTGCCCTCGAACGCGAGGATGCTGTTGGCGTTGAGGGTGATCGTCGCGTTGTTCTGCAGCGTGAGGCCGCCCGTCACGCGCTCGATGCTCTGGGCGGACGCGAGGTCCAGGGCGCCATTGAGCGTGACGGCGTTGAAGAAGTTGTTGCCGTTGTTGCTGGCCCGGAACGATCCGCCGCCCGTCGTGTTGACGTGACCCGAAATCGAGACGCCGTCCTGCAGAACGGTACTCCCCGCCCCGGACACGATCTGCGATCCCGCGTTCCCGATGACGTTGCTGGTGAGATCGAGGGTACCGCCGTTCTGGGCCTGTAGCGTGCCGTTGTTGGTCACCGGCGCGTTGACGATCGTGATCGTGCCGCCTGACACGTCGGCACTGATCACGCCGTTGTTGACGATCGCGTTCGCCCCACCCTCGAAGTTCTGCCCGCCGATCGTGCCGTTCTGCCCACGGATCGTCACGTTGGGCCCGATCGTCAGCGTGCCGGTCGTGCCCGAGCCGCCAGGCGTCTCGATGTCGAGCCGGTTGCCCGAGCCCGCCGCGCCAAAGACGATCGTGCCCGTGCCGCCCAGCGTCTGCGTGCCCTCGATGGCGAGAATGCTGTTGGCGTCGACGTTGACGAGCGACCCCGCCGTCAGCGTCATTCCGCCGCCGCCCACGCGCAGGATCGACTGACTGGACGCCAGGTCGATCGTGCCGTTGAGGGTGGTGCCGTTCGCGAAGTTGTTGCCGCTGTTGCTCGCCCGGAGCAGGCCGCCCGTGCTCGTCACGATCGGGCCACCCGTGATGCTCGTGCCGTCGAGCAGGACGACGCCGCCGTTGGTCGCGGTGAGGTGCCCGGCGCCGGTGTTGGTCACCGCGGACTGCAGGTCGAGCGTACCGCCGTTGGCGGCCGCGAGCGTGCCGGTGTTGGCGACCGGCGCGTTGACGATGGTGATCGTGCCGCCGGACACGTCGGCCGTGATCGTGCCGTGGTTGACGATCGCCTCGGCCCCGCCCTCGAAGTTCTGGCCGCCGATCGTGCCGTTCTGCCCACGGATCGTCACGTTGGCGCCAACGGTCAGCGTGCTCGTCCCGCTTGGGCTTTCGATGTTCAGCCGGTTGCCGCTGCCCGTGGCGCCAAAGACGACGGTGCCGCTCCCGCCGAGGGTCTGACTGCCCTCGAAGGCGAGGATGCTGTTGGCGTTGATGTTGATGGTGCCGCCGCTCCCGAACGTCAGGCCCTGCTGCACGCGCTCGATTCCCTGACTGCTGGCCAGGTCGAGCGTGCCGGCGAGCGACACGCCTGTCAGGAAGTTGCTCCCGCTGTTGCTCGCCTGGATCACCCCGGTGCCCGACGTGGTCAGCGTTCCGCCGACGACGTTGACGCTGTTGAGGGTGACGAGCCCGCCGTTGACCGCCTGCAGGGTGCCGCCGCCGGTCTGCGTGAAGGTGCTGTTGTTGATGCTGATCGTGCCGGGCACGCCCGGCCCAGACCCGGCCGTGAGGGTCGAGGTGTTGGTGTAGTCGCCATTGATGGTCTGCACCGACGCGTCGGCGGGCTGCACGGTGCCCGGGCCGCGTGCGTGCGTGCGCGCCAACTCGACGAGGGGGAGGCCCATCGCTGCGCGCAGCACGGCCGCGCTGGTCGCGGAGGCCATGACAGGGGGTACGGCGGCCGTCGCGCGGGCGATCTGCCCGAAGCCCGCGATCGTGACCGTATACGAGACGCCCGGGACGGCGTGGCCGCTGCCGGTGCTCCAGTTGCTGGTACGCCCCTGGGCGGCGCCGGCTTGCGCCAGCGCCGGCCGCGGTGCGACGCCCCCGCCCGCCCAGGTGAGGGCCGCGCTCGCGGCAGTCGCCGCGAGGAGCCGTGAGTCGAAGCGGACTAGCATGCGCAGACCCCACGCGTCAGCGGACGGGCAGGGGGGCAGGGAAGGACCGAACGGGGCGGCATGGCGGATTCTCCTGGGGGCGGGCGTCGGATGCGGGGTCGGATTGAACCCACGCCCCCTACAGGCGCGAAATCCGCGGAAAGTCCGTCACCCGCCCGGCCTACCCCCCCGATCCGCCTCGATCCATCCCTTCCATTCCGTCTCGGCCGCGCCCACGGTCAGCTTGTGCTGCCACCGTACGAGCGGCACACGCAGCAGCCACGGGTCGTCGACGAGCACCTCCAGCCACCGTTCCTCGCCGTAGCGCGCCGGCGCGAGCCCGCGTTCGGCGAAGCGCTTCCCCCCGCGGTCGAGCAGCGCCTCGACGCCGAACTTCTGCGCGCAGCGCTTCAGCTCCCCCGCCGACGGCCAGCGGTCCATGAAGTCGACGAAGTGCACCTTCACACGCCGTTCGGCGAAGAAGCGCTGTGCGGCGCGCGTGGCGGCGTCCTTCTTGTGCCCGAAGATCTGGACTTCCATGCGGCGGGCGCCCCCTCCAGCCGTGCCTAACGACTCATGCCGTGCGCGCCAGCCCGCGGCGCGCGTCGAGGCTGTACTCGCCCGGTCCGACCGCCCACAGCGCGAGAAACAGGAAGCAGTAGAGCACCGCGGGCTCGCCGTGGTTCACGATCGGCAGGAGGCCGTGCGGCGCGTGCCCCAGGAAGTACGCGACGGCCATCTCGCCGGCGAGCACGAACGCGACCGCGCGCGTCGACAGCCCGAGCACGATGAGCACGCCGCCGACGAGTTCGAGCGCGCCGGCCAGCCCGAACAGAGATACGAGTGGCACCGACCCACCATTCCCTCCGGGTCCGCCAAACCAGCCGAGTAGCTTCTGTGCTCCGTGACACGCGAACATGAGCCCCGCAACGACGCGCAGCGCGAGCAGGACGACATCGGTCCACCGCGCGGGAACGGAACCGGCAGTGGCGGTGGATGCAGGGGTTGGTACCGACGAGGTTGCCATGGGGTACGGTGAAGCCGTGAACGCTGGGCCGGACCGCTGACGCGGACGGCTGAGCCGGGCGGTGTCAGTCGCCGAGTACCGCTCGGAGCGCCGTCCGGCGCCAACGGGGACCGCGCTCGCGAGTTGCGTGGGTCGCCGGAGCCGGTGGCACGCCGCTCGCCGCGAGCACGAACCATTCCGAACACAATTTCGCGGATTGTTTGCTCCCGGCGTGTCACGGCCGCGTAGCGCGACGTCCTGGCACGCCCCACATTCTGCGAGCACTCAAACCCGACTCGCTTTGGCCACTTCACTCGCCGCCCCCCCTTCGGGTGGCCGCGCGACGCGCGTGCAGATCACGCCCGTGCGGACCGCCGCCGACCGGCGGGCGTTCATCGACCTGCCGTTTCGCCTGCATCGCGCCGAGCCCCACTGGGTGCCGCCGCTGAAGGCCGAGGTCGCCGCGCTCGTCGACCCCAAGAAGCACCCATTTCATGCGCACGCCGAGGTCGAGCTGTTCCTCGCGCGGAACGCGGCGGGCACGGTCGTCGGGCGCGTGGCGGCGATCCGGAACCGCCTGCACGAGCAGACGCATGGCGAGGCGGTCGGGTTCTTCGGCCTCTTCGAAACCGAACGCAGTTCGGACGTCGCGCAGGCGCTGCTCGACGCGGCCGCCGACTGGTTGCGCGAGCGCGGCCTCGCGGTCATGCGCGGCCCGGCCAACCTGTCGTCCAACGAGGACTGGGGGCTGCTGGTCGAGGGCTTCGAGCGCGACCCGTCGATCATGATGCCGTACAACCCGCCGTACTATGCGGCGCTGATCGAAGGTGCGGGGTTCCACAAGGCCAAGGACGTCCTCGCGTACGAGCTCTCTGCCGACTCGCTCGGGGTGCCGCCGAACGCGACCGAGGAGGAAGCGGCGCCGTACATCCCCGAGCGGCTGCGCAACTTCGAGCGCCTCGCGCGCGAGCGCTTCGGGGTCGTCGTCCGTCCCTTCGACAAGGCCAACTTCGACGCCGAGGTCAAGCGCATTCGCGACCTCTACAACGGTGCGTGGGAAGCCAACTGGGGCTTCGTCCCGTTCACCGAGGACGAGTTCGACCACCTCGCCAAGCAACTCAAGCCGGTGGCCGACTTCGATCTCATCGCCTTCGTCGAGGTCAAGGGCGAGACGGCCGGATTCGCGATCGCGCTGCCCGACCTCAACCAGGCGCTCAAGCCGATGAACGGCCGCCTGTTCCCGATCGGCTGGGCGAAGGGGCTCTGGTACGGCCGCAAGATCAACGCGCTCCGCGTGCTCACGCTCGGCGTGCTGCCGCAGTTCCGGCGGACCGGCGCGGCGGAGCTGCTCTACCTGTACCTCTTTCGCACCGGCCTCAAGAAAAAGATGCGCAGCGGCGAGTTCTCCTGGATCCTCGAGGACAACCTCGCGATGCGCACGCCGATGGAGAAGCTCGGCGCGCAGGTGACCAAGCGGTACCGCCTGTACGACCGGGAGCTGTAACGGTCCACGCCTGTCAGCGGCCGTCTGCGGTCGCGGGCCTGCGCGCGCGGCCCCCGGCCGCCCAGATCAGCACCAGCCCGATCCCGATCCACGTCAGCTCGCGCAGCCGCGTGACGAGCGCGGCGTAGATGCCCACGCTCGGCGCGAGCCCGAGCAGCCGCGCGACGAGGAACAGCCCGCCCTCGCGCGTACCGGCCTCGAAGGGAACGAAGAAGAGCAGGTTCATCACGACCTGCGACACGCCCGCGGCGACGACCGCGTCGGCGTAGCCGAACCGTGCGCCGGCAACACGCGCGACGAACACGAACTCGAGCGCGGCGAGAAAGCGCCCGGCGACCTCCGCGCCGAGCGCGACGGCGAGCGTGGCGGGGTGACGCGCGACCGCGGCGAGGTCCGCATCGACGGCGGCGAGCGCCGCGCGCCGCGGCTCGAGCCGCGACGCGAGCCGCATGCCTAACGTCCCCCGCGCGCGCCCGAGCGCGTCGAGCGCGCGGCCGAGCACGCGCGCGCGGAGCAGCAGCAGCGCGCCCGCGCTCGCCGGGACGAGCACGATGCTCACCGCGAGTAGCAGCGCGCGCGTGGTGCGGTCCGCGGGCAACACGGCCCACGCGACGGGCACGGTGAGCACCCAGAAGAGGAACTGGCCGATCGTGTGGACGATGCGGAAGCCGACGACGCTCGCCGCGGCGCGCGGCCGCCCCACCCAGCGCGCGGCGGCCGCGCCCTTGAATGGCTCGCCACCGAGGCTGACGAAGGGCGTGACGTAGTTGAGCGCGAAGGCCGAGACGGTGACCGCGAAGGCGCGCGGGAACGGCACCGTCGCCGCCACGTCCGCGCCATCCTCGCCCGCGTCCGCCGCCGCGGCCCCGCGCAGCAGCGCGAGCCAGGCGACGGTGTTGAGCACGTAGACGCCCCCCCAGATGAGGACGAGGGGGACGAACGTCCAGCCCGTGCGCGCGAGGTCGCGCAGGATCGCGCGCGGGCCGGTGGTGACGACGAGCCAGGCGAGGAACGCGACGCCGGCGAGGAACGCGCCAACCTGAACGCGACGGTTCACCCGGAGCGGCGCACGAGGAAGCGGCCCACGCTACTGGACCGACGGCTGCGCCGGCTTGCGCACCGTGGGGTACGTGATACCGAGCTGCTCGAGGTAGGTGCGGTACTTCTTGGGATCGTAGTAGTACTTTTTCATCTCGGGGCGGTACTTCGCCATGATCCCCTCGTTGAGCCACGTCGGGGGTTTGTCGGTCGCGGCGAAGAACGGGCGGTACTTCACCGTCTTCGTCTGCACCGTGTTGAAGTAGTCCCACGCGTCGGCGACGAGCTTGGGCTGAAACAGCAGGTCGAGGATCGTCATCGCCTGCACCTTGGCGCCGGCGACGACGCCCTTGTGAGCGATCGGCGTGGCCATCGCGATCGCGTTAGCCCAGTTGTGGCCGGGAAGGTTGGGGATGTTGGATGGGTAGTTGAGCGTGATCGTCGGCACCGTCCAGCTCACGTCGCCGATGTCGTCCGAGCCGCCGCCCATGCGCGCGGCCTCGCTCACCGGGCCGATGAGGCGACCGGGGCGCGTCGAGAGCCCGCTGTCGGGCACGCCGATCTCGCGCTGAATGCCCCGCGCGAGCGCCTGGTCGCGCTCGTCCCACGCCGGCATGCCCACCGTCTTGATGTTCTGGTACATCGCCTCGGCCACCGGGCGCGAGAAGTAGCCGCTCCACCCCGAGCCGACCATCTGCACCGTGTCGAGCTGCGTGCCAGTCATCAGCGTCGCACCCTCGGCCATCTTCCGCGCGTCGTCGAACATCCGGCGCGTGCGGTCGTAGTCGCGCTCGCGGAAGTAAAACCAGATGCTCGCCGTGCTGGGAACGACGTTGGGCTGGTCGCCGCCGTCGGGAATCACGTAGTGCGAGCGCTGCGGCAGCTCCATGTGCTCGCGGTGGAACTCCCACGCGTTGGCCATGAGCATCACCGCGTCGAGCGCGCTCCGCCCACGCCACGGCGCGGCCGCGGCGTGCGCGCTCGTGCCCTTGAACTTGAACAGGGCGGAGATGAGCGCATTACTCCCACTCTGCCCCCAACTCACGGCCAGCCGGTCGCCGACGTGCGTGAACAGGGTGACGTCGACGTCCCGGAAGACGCCGTCGCGCACGAGGAACGCTTTCCCCGCCATCGCCTCCTCGGCCACCCCGGGCCAGAGCACGAGCGTACCCGGGAGGTGCTCGCGCTGCATGATCTGCTTCACGACGAGCGCGGCGGCGATGTTGAGTGGCACGCCGGAGTTGTGCCCCTCGCCGTGCCCGGGCGCACCGGCGACGATCGGGTCCTTGTAGCCGACGCCGGGCTTCTGCCCCGCCTGCGGGATGTCGTCGATGTCGGAGCCGAGCGAGATCACCGGCTTCCCCGAGCCCCAGCGCGCGACGAACGCGGTGGGCAGCCCCGCCACGCCGCGCGTCACGGTGAAGCCGTTCTGCTCGAGGATCCCCGATAAGTAACGCGACGTCTCGAACTCCTGCATTCCGAGTTCGCCGTACGAGAACACCTGGTCGACCATCACCTGGATCTGCTTCGCTCGCGCGTCGACCGCGCGCGCCGCCTCGGCCTTGAGCGAGTCGAGGCGGGGCGTGCTGGCGTAGACGTACCGGATCGAGTCCGAGACGTCGGGGGTGCGCGGCGTCGGCGGCTGCGCGGCGGCGGTGGACGCGGCCGCGACGAGGCCCGCGAGGGCGCGGCGGGCAGACAGGATCGTACGCATGATGCGGTGGGAGGTGGGAGTCGATCGTCGCCCTGCTGCGCTGCAGGATGCCACCGCCCGGCGCAGTTGCCAACCGTCGGGCGCTAATCGAGTCGCGAATCGGCGTCGCCCACGCGCACGCCCGCGCCGCGCGCCGCCGAATCGTACGCCGCCTCGAGCACGGTCGCCACGCGCACGACGTCGTCGAGTGCGCGCTC
>DASWUT010000088.1:0-16053 GCA_036401455.1 Gemmatirosa sp.
TCGCAGGAAGCTCGTCCCCAACTCCTCGACGAGGTCGAAGTCGGTGCGCCAGTGCGCGTAATGGCCGCACTTCTCCATCTCGTCCACGCGCACGCGGCCGCGCGCCGCATCGCGGATCGTCGGATAGCTGTTCTCGATCCCGGTGGCAAAGAGAAAGTGCGATCCGCTGGGCGAGCGGTGCATGCGGGGCAGGGTACGGGTGAACGGGCGGAGGCGCGCGGCAGCGAACGCAACGCCCGCGCCGACGCCGGCCGCCGCGCACGAGGTTCGAGCTTCTTAGCGCACGCCGCCGGCCGCGCGGCGACTCGCGCCCCCGCTGCACCGCGAGTACCGTGGAGCGCACCCCGCTCGCCGCCGACCGTGAGGCCGCCATGCCTGATCCGTCCGTGGACGCGCGCGCCTTTCGCGCGGCCCGCGACTTCCTCCTCGCCCACCGAACCCGCTACGCCGACGCGTACGCGGGCTTTCGCTGGCCCGCGCTCCATCGCTTCAACTGGGCGCTCGACCACTTCGACGCGCTCGCCGCGGGCAACGACCGCACCGCGCTGCACGTCGTGCGCGAGGGCGGGGGCGTGCGGCGCGTCGCGTACGAGGCGATGCGCGTCCGAAGCAACCAGGTCGCTAACGCCCTCCGCGCGCTCGGCGCGCGCCGCGGCGACCGCCTCCTCCTCATGCTGCCCAACGTCGTCGCGACGTGGGAGACGCTGCTCGGCTGCATGAAGCTCGGCGTCGTCGTCATCCCCGCGACGCCGCAGCTCACCCCAGCCGACCTCGCCGACCGCTTCGCGCGCGGGCGCGTGCGCCACGTCGTCACCGACGCCGACGGGGCCGCGAAGTTCGCTGCGCTTCCGGGCGACTACACACGCCTCGTGGTCGGCGCCGACGCGGCCGGATGGACGCGCTACGACGACGCGACCGACGCCGCGCCCGAGACGTTCGCGCCCGACGGCGAGACGCGCGCGGACGACCCGCTCCTGCTCTACTTCACCTCGGGCACGACCGCCCAGCCCAAGCTCGTGCTGCACACGCACGCCAGCTACCCCGTCGGCCACCTGTCGACGATGTACTGGATCGGGTTGCGCGAGGGCGACGTGCACTGGAACATCAGCTCGCCAGGGTGGGCGAAGCACGCGTGGAGCTCGGTGTTCGCGCCGTGGAACGCGGGCGCGACGATCTTCGTGTACGACGCGCCGCGGTTCGACGCGCGCCGCGTGCTCGACGCGATCGTGCGGCACCGCGTGACCACGCTCTGCGCGCCGCCGACGGTGTGGCGCATGCTCGTCGGCGAGGACCTCGGGCCGTACCGCGGCGCGCTGCGCGAGGTGGTCGGCGCGGGCGAGCCGCTCAACCCCGAGGTGATCGAGCGCGTGCGCCAGGCGTGGGGCCTCACGATCCGCGACGGCTACGGGCAGACCGAGACCACGGCGCAGATCGGCAACCCGCCCGGCGAACCGGTGCGCGCGGGCTCGATGGGGCGGCCACTCCCGGGCTACCACGTCGCCCTGCTCGACCCGGACGGGCGCGAGGCGGACGAGGGCGAGATCGCGCTTCCGCTCGCCGAGCGCCCGCTCGGCCTCATGGCGGGCTACCAGGAGGACGACGCGCGCGAGGCCGAGGCGATGGCGGGCGGCTACTACCATACCGGCGACGTCGCGCGGCGCGACGCCGACGGCTACGTCACCTACGTCGGTCGCGCGGACGACGTGTTCAAGAGCTCCGATTACCGCATCAGCCCCTTCGAGCTGGAGAGTGCGCTCATCGAGCATCCGTTAGTCGCCGAGGCGGCCGTGGTGCCGAGCCCGGACCCGCTGCGGCTGTCGGTGCCGAAGGCGTTTTGCGTGCTGCGCGGCGGTGCGCCACCGACGCGTGAGGCGGCGCTCGACATCCTCCGCTTCGCGCGCGAGCGGCTACCGGCGTACAAGCGCGTGCGCCGCCTCGAGTTCGCCGAGTTGCCGAAGACGATCTCGGGGAAGATTCGCCGCGTCGAGCTGCGCGAGCTCGAGCGCCGTCGCGCAGCCGACCCAACCGTGCCCCGCGCGCGTGTCGAGTGCGAGTACTGGGAACAGGACTTTCCCGAACTGCGCGAGGGACGATGAACGCGACCGACTCCTACGTCCACGGCACGAGCTCCGTGCCCCTTCTCGGTGACACGATCGGCGCCAATCTGCGCCGCACCGTCGAGCGCGTGCCCGATCGCGAGGCGCTCGTCGTGCGCGCGCAGGGCTACCGCGCGACCTACCGCGAGCTGTGGGAGCAGACGACCACGCTCGCCCGCGCGCTGATGGCGTCCGGGGTCGAGGCGGGCGACCGTGTCGGCATCTGGGCGCCCAACCGGTTCGAATGGGTCGTCGCACAGTACGCGACGGCCCGCATCGGCGCGATCCTCGTCAACATCAATCCGTCGTATCGGGCCACCGAGCTGCGGCACGCGCTCACGCAGTCGGGGGTGGGGCTGCTGCTGCTCGCCCGCGGCTTTCGCGGCGCGGATTACGTCGCGATGCTGAACGAAATCCGCGCGAGCTGCCCTGCGCTGCGCGAGGTCGTCGTGCTCGACGACGCGTGGGGCGCGCTGCTCGCCCGCGCACCGGGCACGCCGCCCGATGCGCTCGCCGCGCGCGAGGCGGCGCGACAGTTCGACGAGCCGATCAACATCCAGTACACGTCGGGCACGACGGGCTTTCCCAAGGGCGCCACGCTCTCGCACCACAACATCCTCAACAACGGCTTCTTCATCGGCGAGATCCTCGGCTACACCGAACACGATCGCGTCTGCATCCCCGTGCCGTTCTACCACTGCTTCGGCATGGTGATCGGCAACCTCGCGTGCACCAGCCACGGCGCGTGCATGGTCGTGCCGGGCGAGGCGTTCGATCCGCGGCTCGCGCTCGAAGCCGTCGCGGCCGAGCGGTGCACGTCGCTCTACGGCGTGCCGACGATGTTCATCGCCGAGCTCGCGCACGAGCGCTTCGACGAGTTCGACTTGTCATCGCTGCGCACCGGCGTCATGGCCGGCTCGCCGTGCCCGGTCGAGGTGATGAAGCGGGTGCAGTCGGCGATGCACATGCCCGAGGTGACGATCTGCTACGGCATGACCGAGACCTCGCCGGTGTCCACGCAGAGTCTGCGCGACGATCCGCTCGAGGCGCGCGTGTCGACCGTTGGGCGCGTCCACCCGCACCTCGAACTCAAGGTCGTCGATCCCGAGACCGGAGCGATCGTACCGCGCGGCACGCCGGGCGAACTCTGCACGCGCGGCTACAGCGTGATGCTCGGCTACTGGGAGAACGAGGCCGCCACGCGCGCGGCGATCGACGCCGCGGGGTGGATGCACACCGGCGACCTCGCGACGATCGACGCCGCGGGCTACGTCAACATCGTGGGGCGGATCAAGGACCTCATCATCCGTGGCGGCGAGAACGTCTACCCGCGCGAGGTCGAGGAGTACCTCTACACGCACCCCGACGTGGTCGACGCCCAGGTGATCGGTGTGCCGAGCGCGCGGTACGGCGAGGAAGTGATGGCCTGGGTGCGCCTGCGCGTCGGTGCCGTGGTGACGACGGATGAGCTGACGGCCTACTGTCGCGGGCGGATCGCGTCGTTCAAGGTGCCGCGTTACTGGAAGGTCGTCGACGAGTTTCCGACGACCATCACGGGCAAGGTGCAGAAGTACCGCATGCGCGAGGTGGCCGTGGCGGAGCTGCAGCTGCACGAGGCCGCGGCCGTCGAGACGGCGTGAGGCCGCGCGTGACGTCGCCCGTGGCGGCGTGATGCCCGCCGTACCGTTCCCGGCCGCTGTCGTCGCGCCCGCCGCGCAGCCGGCCGGCGCCGTCGTCACCGGACGCGTCGTCGATGCGACGGCGGCGCCCGTGGCTGGCGCCGTCGTGCGCGTGCTCACCACTGCCGCGGACGCGCGAGGCGCGGTCACGCAGACTGACGCCGCGGGGCGGTTCACCCTGCGCGGCATCGTCGCCGGGGTGGTGCGCCTCGACGTGCGCCGCCTCGGCTTCGTGCCGCGCATCGTCGGCGACGTGGTCGTGCGGGCGGGCAAGCCGGCCGAGGTGCGCGTCGTGCTCGAGTCCGCAGCGGTCGGGCTCGCGGGCGTGACCGTGCGCCCGGGCTACTTCGCCGCGGCGGCGACCGCGGCGACGCCGGTGTCGACCGCCGGCTTCACCACCGAGGAGATCCGCCGAGCACCGGGCGTGCAGGAGGACGTGGTGCGCGCGGTCGGCGTGCTCCCGGGGATCGCGCCGACGACGGAGAACCGCAACGACCTCGTCGTGCGCGGCGGCGCTCCGGTCGAGAACCTGTTCGTCGTCGACGGGCTCGAGGTGCCCAACATCAACACGTTCGCCGCGCAGGGCTCGACCGGCGGGCCCGAGAGCGTCCTGCCGCTCGACTTCGTGCGTAGCGCGGCGATCTCGACCGGCGGCTTCGGGGCGCGCTATGGCGACCGCGCATCGAGCGTCGTCGACGTCGAGCTGCGGGATGGCACCCGCGAGCGGATCGCCGGGCAGCTCGACGTGTCGGTGCTCGAGGCCGCGGCGCTGGCCGAAGGGCCGTTAGGCGGGACGGGGTCGTTCCTCGCCGGCGTGCGGCGCAGCTACCTCGGCCCGGTCTTTCGCTGGATCAACGCTGGCGTCATCCCGAGCCTCGAGGACGCGACGCTCAAGGCGGTCGTGCGCCCCTCGCCCCGCGACGAGCTGTCGTGGTTTGGCGTGGCCGCAAAGGGCACGGTGGGCGTGGACGCCGCGACCGACGCGGATCGATACGGGAACCGGATCGTCGTCGCGCCCAACGAGACGCAGTACTTCACGGGGCTGACGTGGCGGCACCGGCTCGCCCGCGGCCTGCTCTCGACCACGGTCGGCCGCACGTCCGCCGCGTTCGCGACCGAGCAGGACGGACCGCTCGCCTACGGCGGACTCTCCGAGACGCTGTTCCGCGCGCACACGACCGAAGCGGAGGATCAATTGCGCGCGACGCTCGTCTGGTCGCCGCGCGGCGCGCACGACGCGACGTTCGAGGTCGGCACGATCGCGAAGTACGCGGACCGGCTGCACTATGACGTCTACCTGCCCGGGTTCCTGCGACGCGACGCGTACGGCGTGCCGCACACGCTTCGCGCGGACACGACGTTCACCGCGTTCCGCGACGCCACGTATGCCCAGGCCGACGTCCGCCTCGCGCCGCGCCTGCGCGCGGTGATCGGCCTGCGCGCGGACGACTACGCGTTCCTCGCCAACGCCGTGCGGGTGGCGCCGCGCGCCGCGGTCACCTGGACGGTCGACGGCGTCAGCACGGTCACGCTCGCGGGCGGCCGCTACTGGCAGGCGCCACAACCGGTCTGGCTCGCCGGCGACGCGTCCAACCTGCCCGACGCACCGGGCGGCGGCGTGCGCCCGTTCCGCGCCGACCACCTCGTGCTCGGCTACGAGCGCCTCATGCGCCCCGACGTGCGACTGCGGATCGAGGGATACGCGAAGCGCTACGCCGACTACCCCGCGCGCGTCTTCCGGCCGAGCGCCGTGCTGCAGCCCGGGACGTTCGACGACGCGCTCACCGAGATTCCGTTCGGGCTCGAACCGCTCGCGAGCGTCGGGACGGGGCGGGTGGCCGGGGCGGAAGCATTCGTGCAGAAGAGTCTGTCGGACCTGCCGGTGTACGGCCTCGCCGCGCTCTCGGTGAGCCGCGCGACGTTCACGGCGCTGCAGGGCGGGCCGACGCCGGGCGCGTACGACATCCCGGTGATCGCGACGGTGCTCGCCGGCTGGCGGCCCGGGCCGCGCTGGGAGTTGTCGTCGCGCGTGCGCGCGGCGTCCGGCGCACCGACGACGCCGTTCGTGACGAGCGGTCCGCTCTACGGCGCCCTCGACCCGCTGCGCTACGACCAGGGCCCGCGGCGAGCACCGTTCTTCTCGCTCGATGCGCGCGTCGATCGACGCTTCACGCGCCGCAGCGGGCGCGAGCTGGACGCGTACGTCGACCTGCAGAACGTGACCGGGCGACACAACTGGTTCTCGGAGGGGTGGGCCCAGTACGCCGGGCGCCCGTACCGCATCACCACGTTCGGCCGCCTCCCGAGCGCAGGGATGAACTGGGTGTTCTGACGGCGGCGGTGAGCGCATCGAACCTGCTACCCACCAGACGGCCTGATGCGCGATCCTGTATGCGGCAGCATGCGTGGAACGCTATGCTCCAGTGTAGGCGCGGCCGCGACGGCCGCCCGCGTCATCTCACGCGCGTGCTTTGCTCCGGTTCACCCGTCCGACAGTTCTGCGCGCGCTCGCGACGGTCCTGCTCCCGTGCGCGTCCGCCTGCCTCGCCCGCGCTCCGCGTCACCCCGCGGTCGATGTCGCGCGCGAGCTGCGCCCGGAGCGCTTCTTCGCCGGCCCGACGAGCGGCGAGGGCGAGCTGGTTGTGCGCGGGCGCGCGCTGCAGCGCTTCCGCGTCGACGGCCACGGCCGGACCGAACCCGACGGCACGTTTCGCCTCGAGCAGACGATCGCGATGGGTGACGCCGCGGCGACGACGCGGACCTGGCGCCTGCGCCGGCTCGACGCACGGACCTACGCCGCGACGCTGAGCGACGCGCGCGGCCCGGTCTCCGCCGACGTCGACGGCAACCGCTTTCACCTGCGCTACGAGATCCGCCGCCCCGACGTCGTCATGGAGCAGTGGCTGTACCTGCAGCCGGATGGCCGCACCGTGCGCAACATCGCGACGATCACCGTGCTCGGCGTGCCCTGGGCGCGGATGTCGGAGTCGATCACGCGCGGTGCGGCCGTACCCTGACGGCGCCCACGGCGCGCGTCAGGCGAGCAGGCGGCGCATGTAGTCGTACGACGTCTGCAAGCTCGTCAGCGCGCCGCCCGGCCAGCGCATCGCGAGGTCCTGTTCGACGAAGAAGTGTTCGAGCCCCGAGCGCTGCCACGCGGCGAAGATCGGCCGGTAGTCGATCTCGCCCTCACCCATCGGGGCCGGCCCGGTGAGCGGCGCGGCGGCCTGCGTGCCGCCCGGCGGTGGCCCACCCGGCGGCGGCCCACCCGTCGGCGGCATGGCTGGTGGCCCCTGCGGTGGGGGCGGCGGATTGCGGAACGCCTCGGCCTGGCGCGCCTGCGCCTCGGCGAGTCCCTTGATGTCCTTCACGTGCCACATCGGGAACCGCCCCGGATAGCGCGCGAACCACTGCACGGGGTCCTCGCCGGCCACGCGCGCCCAGCCGAGGTCCATCTCGAACGCGACCAGCGCGGGGTCGGTCTCCGTGATGAAGACGTCCATCCCCTTCCGCCCGCCGCCCAGATCGACGTATTCGTCGCGATGCGAGTGGAAGGCGAGCCGCACGCCGCCCGCCCGGAGCGTGCGCCCCAGCCCGTTGAACTCCTCGGCCACGCGCTGCCACGCGTCGACGGTGCGCAGCGGGCCCACCGAGCGCGGAAGCGACGGCACGGTGATGTACTGATGGCCGATGACCTGCGCGGCGTGCACCTGCGCATCGACGGCCGTGCGCAGCAAGTCGAGCCCGATGTGCGTGCTCGGCGCCGTGAGACCCACGCGGTCGAGCACCTGGCGCACCTGCTCCGGCGTCCGGCCGTAGTAGCCCGCGAACTCGACCTCGTGATAGCCGATCCGGCGGATCGCGGCGAGCGTGCCGTCGAAGTCCTGCCGCATCTCGCCGAAGACGGTGAACAGTCCGACGCCGAGCCGGTCGATTGTCGGCCGGACCGCGGGGAGCGCGATCCCACGCGCTCCCGCCCACGTGCCGACGCCGAGTACGGCGAGCTGCTGCAGGAACTCGCGGCGGTCGCCCACGCCCGCGGGCCGGTCATGCTGGTGCGCTCCCATGAATCTCCGTGTCGTTAGGCCGACGTTCGGCGGTGGGCCGGCCCGCGCGCCGTCGCCGCGCGAAGGCCGTGGTGCGCCGGAAACCTGTCCCGCGGACCTCGCGGGCACCAGTACGCGACGCCGGACGGCGTCGACATGCGCGCGCATTCGCCCCGTCGCGGGGTCAGCGTCACCCGTCTTGCACGGAGCGCGCGCCATCACGCATCCAACCGGACGCGTGCCCACACTCTGGACGGAGGTCCCGTGCGTATCGGCATCATCGGCGCGGGCAACATCGGCGGCACCCTCACCCGGCGCCTGCGCGCCCTCGGCCACGACGTCGCCGTCGCGAACTCGCGCGGCCCCGAGTCGCTCGCCGCGCTCGCCGGCGAGACGGGCGCGACGGCGGTCGCAGTGAGCGAGGCGGCACGCGACCGCGACGTCGTCATCGTGACGATCCCGGAGAAGCACGTCCCGGAGCTGCCGCGCGATCTCTTCGCCGACGTTCCGACGACGACCGTGGTCGTCGACACGGGCAACTACTACCCGCGGCAGCGCGACGGCCGCATCGACGCGATCGAAGCCGGCCTGCCCGAGAGCCAGTGGGTCGCCCAACAGCTCGGCCGACCGGTGATCAAGGCGTTCAACAACATCTACGCGAAGCACCTCCTCGAATACGGGCGCCCCGCGGGCACCCCGGACCGCATCGCGCTGCCCGTCGCGGGCGACGACCCGGCGGCCAAGGACGTCGTGATGCGCCTCGTCGACGCGCTCGGCTTCGACCCGGTCGACGCGGGCGGGTTGGACGAGTCGTGGCGGCAGCAGCCCATGACGCCGGTGTACGGGAGCGACCGGGATGCGGAGGGCGTGCGGCGCGCACTTGCCGAGGCAAGTCGGGAGCGGCCGGCGGACTTCTCGGCCTAACGGCCGGCCTGTACCCGCGCTTCCAACCCCGCCCGCCCTACGCCACCGCCCGCAACAAGCTGTGCGGCGTCGCCCGATTCGTCGCCGTCCCCTCGACCCGCATCACCATCGCGGGGCGCCCCGCGACGTC
Source organism: Gemmatirosa sp. (assembly GCA_036401455.1). Classification (GTDB taxonomy): domain Bacteria; phylum Gemmatimonadota; class Gemmatimonadetes; order Gemmatimonadales; family Gemmatimonadaceae; genus BPUI01. The sequence goes on from DASWUT010000088.1 coordinate 8,876, forward strand.
CTCGAGATATCCCGCCCGAATCGCCGCCGCGTGTGCCGGCGCGGCGCGCGGCACGACACGCCGGAACTGCGCGCACACCACCGCCCAGTCGTCCAGGAGCGCCCGTGCGCGCGCGCTCCCTGTCGCCGCGACGTGCTCCTCGAGCAGCGTCCGCACCACCGCCTCGTCGTCGGGCCCGAGACTGTCGACCTGCACCATCTCGGGGTTGACGCGGCGTGCGAACACGCCGTCCTCGTCCAACACGTACGCGAGCCCGTTGGACATCCCCGCACCGAAGTTGCGCCCCGTGCGCCCGAGTACCGCGACGATGCCGCCGGTCATGTACTCGCAGCAGTGGTTGCCCGCGCCCTCGACCACCGCGATCGCGCCCGAGTTGCGCACGGCGAAGCGGTCGCCGGCCTGACCGGCCGCGAACAGCCGTCCGCGCGTCGCCCCGTAGAGCGCCGTGTTGCCGAGGATCATCTGCTGGTGCGCCGCCCCGGCGTAGCGCGCGCCGGCGAACGGCCGCACCGCGATCGTCGCGCCGTTGAGCCCCTTGCCGAGATAGTCGTTCGCCTCCCCCTCGAGCGACAGGTGCATCCCCGAGATCGCGAACGCGCCGAAGCTCTGCCCCGCCGTGCCCTCGAAATCGAGCCGCACGTGCCCGGCCGGGAAGCCCGCGTCGCCGTACCGCTCGGCGATCCACCCCGCCACGCGCGATCCGACGGCAAGGTGGTGGTTGCGGATCGCGTACGTGTGCACGAACGGACAGCACTCGGCCAGCGTCGGCGCCGCGTCGTGGAGGATCACCTCGTCGAGCGTCTCACCGTGCGTGCGCGCCGCACGCGCCGCGGACGCCGACGTCGTCCGCCGCGGCGACTCGCCCGGCTTTTCGGCCCGCGTCAGCAGCATCGAGAGATCGAGCATCGCCGAGCGTGGAACCTCGGGGTGGTCCGCGCGCTCGAGCAGGTCGGCGCGGCCGATGATCTCGTCCACCGAGCGCGCACCCAACACGACCAGCAGCCGGCGCACCTCGTCCGCTACGTTCGTGAAAAACGCGATCGCGTGCTCCGGGCGCCCGGTGTACTTGGCGCGCAGGTCCTCGCGCTGCGTGGCGATGCCCGTTGGGCACGTGTTGTTGTGGCACTGCCGCGCCATCGCGCAGCCGATCGCCACGAGCGCCGCGGTACCGAACCCGAACGACTCCGCGCCTAACAATGCGCCGATGACGACGTCGCGCCCCGTCTTGAGCCCGCCGTCGACGCGCAGCTCGACGCGGTGCCGCAGCCCGCTCCGCATGAGTACGTGCTGCGCCTCGGCCAGCCCCAGCTCCCAGGGCGAGCCCGCGTTCTTGATCGACGAGAGCGGCGACGCGCCCGTGCCGCCGTCGTGCCCGGCGATGAGCACGTAGTCGGCGTACGCCTTCGCCACCCCCGCCGCGACCGTGCCCACGCCGCTCTCCGACACCAGCTTGACGCCGATCCGCGCGCGCGGGTTGACCGTGCGCAGATCATGCACGAGTTGCGCGAGGTCCTCGATCGAGTAGATGTCGTGGTGCGGCGGTGGCGAGATGAGCGACACGCCCGGGACCGCGTGGCGTAGGCGCGCGATCAGCTCGGTGACCTTGTGCGCGGGCAGCTGGCCGCCCTCGCCGGGCTTCGCGCCCTGCACGATCTTGATCTCCAGCTCGTCGGCGCGCGTGAGATACTCCGTGGTCACGCCGAACCGCGCCGAGGCGACCTGCTTGATGCGGTTGTCGCGCCGCTCGCCGTTAGGCCCCGGGATCCACAGCGCCGGGTCCTCCCCGCCCTCGCCGGAGTTGGAGCGCGCGCCGATCGCGTTCATCGCCTCGCCGAGCGTCGCGTGCGCCTCGGGCGAGAGTGAGCCGAGCGACATGGCCGAGATGATGAACCGGCGGCGGATCTCCTCGACCGACTCCACCTGGTCGAGCGTGACGGGGAGCGTGCCCGTGCGCGTACTGCGGCGCAGCGCGACGAGGTCGCGGGGGGCCGCGGGACGTCGGTGATCCTGCCCGTCGCGGAATCCCGCCCACGCCGCCGCGCGCTTCGCCGCGATCTCCTCTGGTGCGTCCGCCGTGGCGGCCCGGGCGCTGCGCCCCGCGCCCACCGCCTGCTGCAGCGCGACCGCGACGGTCGGCGCCCACGCGTGCGTCTCGCTCTCCTTGCGGTAACGCACGCGCCCGTGGTCGGGCAGCGCGTCGGACCCGGCCGCGTACGCCTGCGCGTGCCAGCCGAGCGCATCCTCGGCCAGTTCGCGGAAGCCGATCCCGCCTAACGGCGAGACGGTGCCCGTGAAGCAGCGGTCCATCACCTCCGCCCCGAGGCCGACGGCCTCGAAGATCTGTGCGCCACAGTACGAGACGAGCGTCGAGATCCCCATCTTGGCGAGGATCTTCAGCAGCCCCTTCTCGAGCGCCGCGCGCACGCGCGCCTGCGCCTCCCCGGCGCCGGGCCGTTCTGCGTCGGCCTCGCCGCGGCGGCCGTGGTCCGGCGCCTCGGCGAAGATCGCCGCCACCGAGGCCATCGCGAGCCACGGGTGCACCGCCTCCGCGCCGTAGCCGAACAGCGTCGCCACCTGGTGCGCGTCGACCGCGTCGCCCGCTTCCGCGACCAGCCCCACGCGCGCGCGGAGTCCCGTGCGCACCAGGTGCTGCCGCACCGCGCCGATCGCGAGCAGCACGGGGATCGGCGCCCGCTCCGGCGACACGGCGCGGTCGCTGACAATCAGGATCCGTGCGCCGCGCCGCGCGGCCCGCTCCGCCGTGCGGCAGCACGCGTCCAGCGCGCGCTCGAGCCCTTCGGGGCCCTCCACTGCCGGCCACGTCGCGTCGACGACCGTCGCCGGGAAGCCCGGCGTGTCGCGCAGCGCGGCCATCTCGCCGGGCAGCAGCACCGGATGCTCGACGCGCAGCATGCGCGCGTAGTGCGGCTTCTCTTCCAGCGGCGAACCGTTCCGCCCGAGGTGCATGCGGAGCGACATGACGAGTTGCTCGCGGAGCGGGTCGATCGGCGGATTGGTCACCTGCGCGAAGCGCTGGCGCAGGTAGGCCGACACCGGACGTGGCACGCGTGCGAGCGGGGCGATGGGCGTGTCGTCGCCCATGCTCCACACCATGTCCGCCCCCGTCGCCCCCATCGGCTCGAGCACGAGGCGCAGCTCCTCGAACCCGAGTCCGAACGCAAGCTGCCGCGGGCGCAGTTCGGCGTGCGGCATGACGTTGGGCACCTGCCCCGTCGTCGCGGGCAGCGTGACCATGTTGCGCGCGACCCACTCGGCGTACGGCTGCCGCGCGGCCACCTCACGCTTGGCGGCGAGGTTGCGGACGATCCGCCCCTCGACCGTGTCGACGACGAGCAGCCCACCGGGGCCGAGCTTGCCCGTCTCGCACACGTCGCCCGGGTCGAGGTCCGCGATCCCCACCTCCGAGCCCGCGACGACCAGGCCGTCCGCGCGGATCTTGTAGCGACAGGGGCGCAGCCCGTTGCGATCGAGCGAGACGGCGACCATGCGCCCGTCGGAGTAGGCGAGCGCGGCCGGCCCGTCCCACGGCTCGATGAGGCACTGGTGATACTCGTAGAACGCGCGGATCGCGCGATCCGCGTCGGGAAACTGCTCCCACGCCTGCGGCACGAGCATCATCACCGCGTGCGCCGGCGAGCGTCCCGCACGCACGAGCAGCTCGAGCGCGTTGTCGAGGCTCGCCGAATCGCTGCCGTTAGGCGTGATCACGTCGCGCAGCCGATCGCTGCGCTCGCCGAACACGGTGGAGCGCAGCGAAGCGCGCCGCATCGCGAACGCGCTCCGGTTACCCCAGATCGTATTGATCTCGCCGTTGTGCGCGAGCAGGCGGAAGGGCTGCACGAGATCCCACCGTGGCGCGGTGTTGGTCGCGTAGCGCTCGTGGAAGATCGTGATCGCCGTCGCGTACGCCGGGTCGCGCAGGTCGGGGTAGAACGCGGGCAGCTGTGCGCCGCTCAGCAGCGCTTTGTAGACCACGGTGCGGCAGGAGAACGACGAGCAGTAGAACGGCGCGACGCCGTCGGCGGCTGCCCGCAGCTCCATCTCGCGGCGCGCGAGGTAGAGCGCGCGCTCCCACGCGTCGTCGTCGGTCACACCGGCGGGGCGCCCAACGATCACCTGACGGACGGCGGGGCGTGAGACGCGGGCCGAGGGTGCGAGTGCGCCTAACTCCACCGGCACGTCGCGCCAGGCGAGACAGGGGATCCCGTCGCGGGCGAGCACGCGCTCGACGAGGGCACGGGCGCGTTCGCGCGCGGCCGGCGCCTCCGGCACGAAGAGCATCCCGACGGCGAACGGCGTCGCGGGGTCGGCGACGGCGGGCACCTCGCGCCGCAGCAGCGCGGTCGGCAGCTGTGTGAGAACGCCCGCGCCGTCGCCGGCGTGGTCCGCGCCCGCGGCTCCACGGTGCGCCATCCGGATGAGCGCCTCGAGTCCCATCGCGAGCACGTCGTGCGAGCGCACGCCGTCGCGCCGCGCGACGAACCCCGTGCCGCACGCGTCGCGGGGCGCGTACGGGCTCAGCGGGCCGTCGTCGTCGAAGTCACCGCGGCGCGCGTGGCGCGCGTGCGTACCGGTCAGCATCGGTCCTCTCCGGGGTGCCGCGTCCCGAGCGCCGCACGACGGCGGTCCTCTTGCATCATTATGCACTGACCAGGCCCGCCAGACAAATGCGACCGCGTCTGGAATTTCGCCGACTCGGCCCCGCCGACCCGTCTGGGCCGACCTGTCCGGGCCGACCCGTCAGCGGCGGAGCACGCCGCCCGAGCTGAGTTCCTCCATCGTGCGAAACCGTTGTGCCTCGTTGGCCTCGACGTAGACCGTCGTCGTGCGCACGTCCTCGTGGTCCAGCAATCCCTGCACGTCGGTGAGGCTGTGCCCGTCGGCGAGCGCGTGGTACGCGACCGCGTGGCGAAGCTTGTGCGGCGAGAGCTGGCGCACGACGGCCGGCGACAGCCCGGCGGCCTCGCCGGCGAGCAGCAGCCGCTCCCAGGCGCGCTTCCGCGAGAGTACGCGCCCCGTCCACGGATGCAGGAACAGGTACGCGTCGGGGTCGCCGGTTGGGCGGGACAGTGGGCTCGTCGCGTTCGGCTTGCGGCGGCGCAGGTGCGCGCGTGGCGTGAGCGTAAGGCGCACGGCGAGCCAGCGCTCGATGTCGGCCTTCACGACACCCGCGATCACCTTGCGCCGGGGCTTGTTTCCCTTGACGTACGCGGTGATCAGCCAGCGGTCGGGGTCGGCGACGTCGAGCTCGCGCAGTTGCAGCGCCTGCGCCGACCCCACGCGCAGGCCGAGATGGTAGCAGAGGCGGAAGAATGCGACGTCGAGCACGTGCAGGTTCCGCTCGCGCAGCGCCTCGGTCGCGCCTGAGGCCTCGCACGCGGCGATGCGCCCTTCCCACCAGTCGAAGAGCTGACGCAGCGCCTCGCGCGCGAGGCGCACCGGGTCGGGACGCGCGAACGCGGGGGCACGCAAGCTCGTGACGGGGTTGAAGGCGACGAGCGGCAGCTCGCGGCCGTCCGCGCCCACGGGGTCGGGATCGCCATACCCGGCGTCGCGCGGCGTGTCGCGCGCCCACGCGTAGAACGCCTTGAGCACGGCGAGCTTGCGCGCCGCGGTCCGGGGGGACCACAGCCCCTTGGACCCGGGCACCGCCGGGTCGCGCGTGTGGTCGCCGAGCCACCGGCGAACATCCTCGGCCCGCACGTCGCGCATCGACTGCGGGCCGAGCGCGGTGGCGAACAGGACGAGGTCGGTGCGGTAGGCGGCGCGGGTGCTCGCGGCGAGGTCGCGGGCGTGGAGGAAGCGCGCGATGAGCCCCTGGTTGTCGTCCGACGGCTGCGGCGTCTGGGGCGCGACGTCGGGCGCGTCGAACGGGCGCAGGGCGGCCGTGCGGCTGGCGGGCGCCGCGCGCGGCGGCTGCTTCGACTTGCGGGCGACGGTGCGGCGGGGCATCGTGGGCGGCCTCGGATCGAACGCGTTTGGCTCTGGCTCGGTGTTGCGTAGTCAAACAGATAGGAACCTGTAACGGAAGTTCTGGGTTCCAGTATTTTGCGCAAGCTCGGGCGACGACCCGAAATCCACCGCAGAATCAGGCGCGCACGGTCAACTCGAACACCCCGATCGCACGCGGGCGCGACCGACGCGACGTCGTGTCGGTGATCGTCCACTTGGCCATCCTGACCGACCAGCCGTCGGCCGCCATCGCCTCGAGCATCCGGTAGCTCAGCGGGCGGAACGGGTCCGCCGCCAGCACGCGCCCGCCCGGCGCGAGGTTCGCCAAGAAGATCCGCCGCAGGTCGGGCTGCGTGCCCTCTGCATACAGGATGTCGGCGCCGAGGATGTAGTCGTACTGCATGGTGTCGTTCCACACCGTCCAGTCGGCGAGGCGGTACGTGATTCCGGGAACGCGGTTCCGCGCCCCATTCTGCTCGCAGAGTGCCATCGCGTCGACGTTCCGGTCGGTCTGGACGACCTGCGCCCCGAACGTCGCGGCGACGATCCCCGGGAGCCCCGTCCCCGCACCGAGTTCGAGCACGCGCGCCCCACGCAGGGCGTCGCCGCGCGCGGCGAGATCGTGCGCCAGCGCGATCGCCGCCGGCCAGAGCACCGCGCCGTATGGCGCGCGTCCCGCTCCCTCGCTGAGGAACCGCTGCTCGTCCTCGAACGTCAGCACCTCGCCCGTGTGCACGATCGTCCACTCGCGCCCGGCCAGCCGGAGACGGTACTCGTACTGCGGGTAGTCCGCCGCGCCGGGCGCTGCGCCGATCGCCGGCCGCGCGTCCTGCTCGGGCGAAGACGTGCCGCCGTTCGCGTCGCTGGTATTGGTCATGTTCCCGCGGTTTGTCCCGGTGCCGGACGGCGCCGCGGACCACCGTACCCCCTTCCCGCCCGTGATGCAACCGCAAATCCTCGCCGTCCTCGGCGCGACCGGGCGCACCGGCCGCCGCGTCGTCGAGTACGCCCTCGCCGCGGGGCTGGGCGTTCGCGCCCTCGCCCGCGCGCCCGGATCGCTCGCCGACCTCGGCCACCCTCGGCTGACCATCGTCGCCGGCGATGCCGCGGACCCGCAGGCGGTCGCTGACCTCGTCGTCGGCGTGGACGCGGTGATCTCTGCCCTCGGGGGCGGCACGACCGCGGCGCCGGGGACCACGCGCTCG
>DASWUT010000089.1:0-4084 GCA_036401455.1 Gemmatirosa sp.
CACGACATGCGACGAGGGGGCGCCGGACCAATGTGGTCCGGCGCCCCCTCGTCGCATGTCGTGCGATGACGTTAGGCCAGGTTCGACGTCGCGATGAGCGAGGTCACGTCCTGCACGATGAACGGCTGGACGATGGCGGCCACCTGACCCGCCGTGAGCGGCTCGTCGAAGGCCAGCGTCACGTCCGTACCCGACGCGAGGCCGGCGAGCGCGGACGCATCGATCGTGACGTCCGCCGAACCGTTGTTGACGGTGTGCTTCGTGTTTCCCTCACCGGCGTAGATCAGACCGAACGCGGTGACCACGGCGCCGGGGAGCGACGCACCCGTCGGGGCGCCCGCCGCGGCAGCGCCGTCGCCCTTGACGGTTCCACTGTAGCGCACCTGCGTGTTGGCAGTGTCGAGCGTGCGGCGCAGGCGGCGGATGCGCGACGCGTGGCGCGCTTCGAGCGCGTGGATCTGGAGCGCGGGCTTCAGCGCGATGGTGCCGAGCAGCTTGCCCGCCTGGCCCTTGTACGCGCGGACGCCGGTGTCCTCGAAGCCCTGCGTGGCAGCGAGCAGGAACGTCGGATCCTGCGTCGCCGTGGCGAACGGTCCATTCCCCGCGCCGCGACCGCCCGTGAAGTCGAACGTCGACGCCGGGTCGTAGGTCTTGGCCGAGCCAGCCTGCAGCGTGTTGAGCGTCGTCGTCAGGAAGGCGACGTGCGCCTTCTCGTGCGCGCTCAGGAGCTGCAGCGTCGGGATGATCGTCGCGTTGGCGCCCGGCAGCGCCGCGCGGACGGTGGCAAACGCGTTGTTGAACGCGGCGACCGAACTCGTGCCGAGCACCGCCTTGTAGAACTCACTCTCGAGGTTCTCGAGGAGGAGTGCGAAGTTGAGGACGTCGATGACCGTCGGCGTGACGGCCTGCGCGGACGCGGTCGTGGCGAGCGCACCGAGCATGATCGGCACGGAGCCGAGGGCCATCGCGGCGCGGACGAGGTCACTCGGCTTGTCGCCGTCGGCGATCGCATCGGCGCGCTCGGCGATCGCGTCCATCGCCTTCGGCTCGATCGCGTCGAGAAGAGACAGGTTTTCCATGGATGGGTTCTCGGACGGTCAGGCGAGGGTGATCGGATTCCGAATGAACGGCTGCGCGTTGCTCGCGACAGTCGCCTCGGACGCGACAGCAGCGTCGAGCGCGTTCATCGGGTCGGCGCCGAGGCCATTGAGGACGGCGGCCGTGAGGTCGGCGTAGGCCGTGCCGGTGGTGTCGAGCGAGTCGGCGAGGGCCGACGTGTGTCGCGCCTCGATCGAAACGATCTTGCCCGCGACGAGCAGGTTGTTGGCGTTCTTGATCGCCGGGCCGGCACCGTTGTACGCGGCGATCCCGTTGGTCTCGAGCGTGAGCGCAGTCGTCAGCAGCGTCGAGCGGTTCGGGTTGGCCAGCACCGACGCGAAGTTGTACGACAGGTTCGGGTACGCCGAGCCGAGGGCGGCCTTGAAGAAGGCCCGGTGCGTGACTTCGTCGTTCCGGATGTCGCTCAGCATCTCCTGCTCGGCGGCGCTGAACAGCGACGAGAACGAGGAAAGCCCGACGACCTGTTCGTAGTAGCTCGACTCGAGCCCTTCGAGGGCGGCGGCGAACTGGAAGATGCCGATGTCGCTGGCGAGGCTGATCGTCACACCGGCCGTCGTGGCCCCGCCGGTGACGACCTTGCCCGTGTCATCGGTACAGGCGGCAAACAGCGACGGCATGAGCACGAGCGTGCCGCCGAGGCCGAGCGCCTTGAGAAAGTTGCGTCGCGTCGGCAGGGCGATGAGTTCCGCCGTGTTGTGGACGACGACCGTCCGTTCGTCTTGCATGAGTCCACCCCTCACCACGTGAATGTCTGAGGCGGGGCCGACGACCATCGGCACCGCTGTCGGTCCGGCTTGCCACGATCCGTCTTGTGGCCGACATCGCCTAAGCTAATCGCGTGCCGTGCAATCTGCTTGGTAGCGGATGCTGCAGTATTCGAGGATTTGTGACGGATGATGACGGATGTGCGCAACACGCGCCGCGAAGTGCTACATATCGGCTCCGCAGCTGAGCGCCACGCACGCTCGGCGCCCCGTCCGCGCCCGCATCGGTTCCGGCATTCGTGCGAGGCCAAGCCTCGCTGGCCGGCGGCTCGCGCGCTCCCTCACCCGCCGCGAGCCTGCGTCCGGCACTCGCGGCCGCGAGCGGGACGGGGCTGTATCGTATTCGGGGATCCAGACCACCCGACGATCGGGCCGCGGCTGTAAACCTTTGTCGCAGCGAGCGCCAGCCTATTGGCCGTTTGCGCAACACGCCACACTGTAGCGTCATGGAACTCGCCCCGCGCCGCCGCCGCTTGGAACTCGCCGATGCTTTGCGCCGGCGCGTCGTCGGCGCGCTGGCGTCGGGGTCGATCCGCCGAGGCGAACGCCTCCCGAGCGCGCGCGAGGTGGCCGCGGAGGTCGATGCGGACCCGCGCCTCGTGCTCGCCGCCTACCGCATCCTCGCGAAGGAAGGCGTCGTCGAGATCCGCCGTCGGTCGGGCATCTACGTCGCGCGGTCGCCCGAGGTGCTCGGCGGCCCTGCGGTCGTCGCGGACGGTTGGGTGGTCGACGTGCTGGCCGAGGGCATCGAGCACGGCATCGCCGCGCCGCGGCTTGGCGAGTGGCTCAAGCGCTGCGCGGGGACGCGCCGGGTGCGCGCCGCCGTCGTCGCCGATACGATCGACCAGCTCGAGGCGTTCTGCTCGGAGCTGCGTGAGGACTACGGTGTCGATCCCGTCCCGTTCGCTCCCGAGGCGGTGCGCGGCGCGACGTTGCCGCCAGAGATGTATGCGGCCGATTTCATCCTCACCGCGGACGGATACGCCGAGCGGCTGCGCGGCATGGTCGGCATGGTCGGGATCGCGCCGAGGCCGGTGATCGCGGTGCAGGTGCGCCCGACGCTCCCGACCGCGTGGCGTCGCATCCTCTCGCGCACGTCGATCCACGCGGTGGTCGCCGATGCGCGTTCGATGCACGGGCTCGACAGCACGCTCGGCGACCTCGCGCCGCGCCTCAAGGTGTACGTGGTCGGGCGCGACGACGTGCGGCAGATCCCACCGGCCAGCCACGTGTACGTCTCGCGCTCCGCGCGGCGGCGGCTCGGTTCGACCACGATCGCCGGACGCCTGCTGCCGATGGAGCGCGCGTTCTCGGGCGAGACGGTGCGCGAGGTGCTCGGGATCGTCGTCGAGTTGAACCTGCGCGCAATGGTCTCGTAAGGCGCCGGACCGGTCGCCGCGTCGTCGGGCTTCGACGACGCGGAGGAACGCGGCCTAACAGCCCCGCTTCGCCTGGTACGTCAGCTCGTCGTCGACCTCACCGAGGACGACCCGGTTGGCCCATTCCACGCCCTGCGCAACGGAGTGGTCCATGTTGCCGACCTCGTAGCGCCACGCGCCAAACCGCCCGCGCGAGAAGATCCCGCGCTCGTGCAGCCACGGATGCACCGTGCGCAGCACGCCGTCGCGCTCGAGCGAGGGCGTCGGGTACGTGTAGTCGCGCTCGATCACGAACGTGTCGGCGATCCGGGACTGGACGTCCTCCTCGGTCAGCAGGCGCGTGCTCACCATTCCCTCCAGCGTCTGCTGGACGATGGTGTTACGGTCCTCGGGCTTGAACTCCGAATGCGAGATCTCGGCGAGCAGCGAGTGCTGCCGCGTGTGATCGGGAACGACCTCGGGCGAGTAGTTGGACAGATACGTGACGCGATAAAAGGGCGCGTCCGCCTCGGGGTAGTACATCCAGCACTTGCTCGTCTCGGCCGGGCGGTCGACGCCGACGCCGACGATGAACGAACCTGAGTGGCGGAGCCGCTTCGTCTCGTCGCGGATGTGATCCGGCGCGTCGGTCGTGAGCGCGACGAACTTGTCCATCGGGAGTGTCGACATGAGCACGTCGTACGACTCCTCGCGGCCGTCCGCGAAGCGGACGACCTTGCGCCCGGTGTCGACCGAGACCGCCGAGGCCTCGAGCGCGAGGTGCTCGTTGATGTACGGCACGATGCGCTCGAACAGGCCGCCGGTGCCGCCATAACGCGGGTA
>DASWUT010000090.1:0-6179 GCA_036401455.1 Gemmatirosa sp.
GGCACGGTGCTGCTCGCGGCGTCGCCGGCACCCGCACTCGTCACGCTACGGACGGCCGGCGCGCCGGTGCGCGTGTACACGAGCACGTACCGCTTCGCGGGCCGCGAACTCACCGTCGGCGTCTCGCAGTCGCTCGCGCCGCAGCAGCGCACGCTGGCCGACGCGCGCACGGCGCTCGCCGTGGGCGTCCCGCTCATGCTCGTGGCCGCGGTCGTCGGGGGCTACGCGCTCGCGCGGCGTAGTTTGCAGCCGGTCGCGACGATGACGCGCCAGGCCGCGCACATCAGTGCCGGGACGCTGCACGAACGTCTTCCCGTCGCGGACCCCCGGGACGAGCTCGGACGCCTGGCGGCCGTGTTCAACGAGCTGTTAGGCCGGATGGAAGAGGCGTTCGCGCGGCAGCGGCGCTTCGTCGCCGACGCGTCGCACGAGCTGCGCACGCCGGTAGCGATCATCGCCGGCGAGGCCGAACTCGCGCTCGCTCGCGAGGGGCGCGATGCGGACGCGCTGCGCGCCGCGCTCGCCACGATCGGCGGAGAGACCGGGCGGCTGCAGCAGATCGTCGGCGACCTCTTTCTGCTCGCGCGCGCCGACGCCGGCGAGCGGCCGCGCGCGGTCGAGGAGCTTTACCTCGCCGACCTCGTCGCGTCCGTCACGCACGCCGTGCGGACGCTCGCCGCGCGCAAGGGGGTGACGGTCAACGAACACGTCGACGGCGACCTGCCGTTTCGCGGTGACGAGGGGCTTCTGCACCGGCTGTTGCTGAACCTCGTCGACAACGCGATCAAGTTCACCCCCGCAGGCGGCTGCGTGACGGTGACGGCCGCCCAACGCGGTGTGGCATACGTGGTCCAGGTGGCCGACACGGGCCCGGGCATCGCGCCCGAGGATCAGGCGCGTGTGTTCGAGCGATTCTTCCGCGCGCACTCGGCCGAGGGCGCCGCGGGGACGGGCAGTGGCGCCGGGTTGGGCCTCGCGATCGCGCGCTGGATCGCGGAGGCGCACGAGGGGACCCTGCAGCTCACGCATTCCGGGGCCGAGGGCAGTACGTTCGCCGTCACGTTGCCGGCGCCTAACGAATCGCCGGCCGGGTAACCAGTACCGGACGCAGCTCCGCGCACGCGCCACACCCGCCCTGGTACCCGTGGCACGGCGCCCGTATGTTGGCGCGTCCCCTCCCACCCACCCCAGCGCCGCCCGCCGTGCCTTCGCCCGCCCACCGCCGCACTCTCGCGTCGCTCGCCTTCCTCCTGCCGTGTGCCGCGGTCGCGCAGGGTGCCTCGTCCGCGGCCACCCTCACCTCCTACCAGGCACTCGGCCGCGACCTGCTGCGGGAGCTCGTCGAGACCAACACGACGTACTCCGCGGGTAGCACGACGCGAGCGGCCGAATCCGTCGCGGCGCGGTTCCGCGCAGCGGGTTTCGCCGCGGGCGACGTGCAGGTCGTCGGCCCGGACAGCGGCCGGGACGCTAAGGACCGCAACGTCGTCGTGCGCTACCGCGGGCGCGGGCAGCGCGCTCCGGTGGTGCTGATCGGCCACCTCGACGTCGTCGAGGCGCGCCGCGCGGACTGGGTGCTCGACCCGTTCACGCTCACCGAACGCGACGGCCACTTCTATGGCCGCGGCACGCTCGACATGAAGAACGGCGACGCCGCGTGGGTCGCCGCGCTGCTGCGGATGAAGCAGGAGGGGTTCGTTCCTGCCGGCGACTACGTGCTCGCGCTCACTGCGGGCGAGGAGGGTGGGGGCGGGTACAACGGCATCGCCTGGCTGCTCGCGCACCGCCCCGACTTGCTCTCCGGCACGTACGCGCTCAATGCCGATGGCGGCGGGGGCGAGCTGCGCGGCACGCGGCCGATCGCCCTCGACGTGGACGCCGCCGAGAAGGTGTTCCACTCCGTACACCTCACGGTCCGCAACCCGGGCGGGCACAGCTCGCTGCCGTCGAAGGACAACGCGATCTACCGTCTTGCTGCTGCGTTAGGCCAGGTCGCCGCCTACGACTTTCCGTTCCAGACCAACGCGATCACGCGCGCGTACTTCACGCGCACCGCCGCGCTGAGCGAAGGCGCGCTCGCCGACGAGATGCGGGCGGTTGGCGCAAGCGAGTCGCCGGACCCGGCGGCGGCGGCCCGGCTCGCCGCGCGTTCGCCGTACTACAACGCGCTGCTCCGCACGACGTGCGTGGCCACCCTCGTCGAGGGCGGGCACGCGCCGAACGCGTTGCCGCAGCGGGCGCAGGCAACGGTCAACTGCCGAATCCTCCCGGGCGTCGATCCGGCGGCGGTCGAGCGCACACTCCGTGACGTGGTCGCCGACACCGCCGTCGCGGTGACCCCGGCCGATACGGCGCACCCGATCGCGCCATCGCCGCTCCCGCCCACGCTCGAACGGACGCTGCAGGCGACGGTTGCGTCGGTGTGGGGTCCGCTGCCGATCGTGCCCGACATGGCGACGGGCGCGTCGGACGCGGTGTTCCTGAGCGCACGGATGCCCGTGTACGGCGTCAGCGGGCTGTTTGCCGATCCCAACAACGCCGACGACACCCGCGCGCACGGGCTCAACGAGCGGATCGGCGTGCGGGCCTTCTACGACCAGCTCGAGTTCACGTACCGATTGTTGAGGGCGTTGTAGGGCGGCGGCCGCGGCCCGGGTGAGATCGGCGTCACTGCGTCCCCTCGGGCATCAGCTGTCGCGAGAAGTACGTGTATTCGAGCGCTTCGGTGTGCGCCTCCTGGCGCAGGTTGGCCCCTGCACCGTGTCCGCCCTCGGTCACCTCGTAGAAGAGGTACGGGTCGCCCATCGCCGCGAGCTTGGCGGCAAACTTCCGCGCGTGCTGCGGGCCCACACGGTCGTCCTTGGTCGTCGTCCAGATGAACGGCGTCGGGTAGTGCACGCCCGCCTTCAGGCTCTGGTACGGCGAGATCGAGGCGAGGAACGCCCGCTCGGCCGGGTTCGACACGCTGCCGTACTCGCCGACCCACGAGCTGCCCGCGTCGATCTGCTCGAAGCGCAGCATGTCGAGCAACGGGACCTGGATGTCGACCGCCGCCCACAATTCGGGGTGCTGGGTCAGCTCCACCCCCATCAGCAGCCCGCCGTTGGAGCCGCCCATGATCCCGAGCCGGCGCGGGCTCGTCACCCGGCGCGCGATGAGGTCGCGCGCGACCGCGGCGAAGTCGTCGTAGATGATCTGCCGGTGCGTCCTGAGCCCGGCCTCGTGCCAGGCGGGCCCGAACTCACCGCCACCACGGATGTTGGCGAGCACGAACACGCCGCCGTGCTCGAGCCACAGCTTGCCGAGGATCGGCGTGTACTGCGGCGTGTTCGAGACCTCGAATCCGCCGTACGCCGTGAGGATCGTCGGGTTTGTGCCGTCGAGCGCCATCCCCTTCCGGTGGACGACGAAGTACGGCACCCGCGTCCCGTCGCTCGACGCGGCCTCGCGCTGCTCGACGGTGTCGCGCGAGGCGTCGAACTTCGCGGCGACCGTCTTCACGACCGCGGCCGCACCCCGCCGCGCGTCCACCACCCACACGCCGCTCGGTGTCAGGAAGCCGGTGACGTCGACGAACGCGGCGTCGCCGTGCAGGTCGCCGTCGGTGACGTCGGTCGCGCGGTTGTCGGGGAAGGGAATCCGCTCGCGCGTCCACGAACCGTCGGCCGCACGCGCGAAGCGAAACACCCGGCCGCGCACGTTCTCGTACACGCTCGCGACGAATCGGTCGCGCGTCGCCGCCCCGTTGCCTAACGACTCGCGAGGGCCAGGCTCGAACACCGCGACCGGCGCGAGGTGCGCCGGATCGGACGCGGCGCGCGCCGCGTCGAAGGCGGCGAGCGAGCCGGTGCGGATCGAGGCGGCGCGCGCGTTCCACGCCTCCGAGAGCTGCACGACGACCTGGCCGTCGACCATCGCGACCGGCCGTGCCTTGAGCGGGATCGCGAGCTTCGCGACCACGTCGGCACCGTTCCCCGCCCGGACGAGGTACTTCTCGAACTCGAACGTATTGAGCGGGCGCGTGATGACGACCGCGCGGTGGCCCGCGCCGTCGACGAACGTCTCGGGCGACACGCCGTACCCGCCGTCCTGCGCCGTGCCGCGGAACACCTCGACCGCGCTCGCGACCGGCTGCCCGCGGGCGAGGCGCTTGACGATGAACGGGTAGCCCGACGCCGTGAGCTCGCCAGGGGTCCACTCGCGCGAGACGAGCACGGTGTCCTCCCCAACCCACGCGACGCGCTGCTTCCCGCGCGGCAGCACGAACCCGTTCGGCACGAACGCGCCCGTCGTGACGTCGAACTCGCGCACGGTCACCGCATCCTCGCCGCCGTCCGACAGCGCGAGCAGGCATCGCCGCTCGCTCGGCTCGACGCAGTCGGCGAACTTCCACACCCAGTTGGCGTGCTCCGCGCGCGCGAGCGAGTCGAGGTCGAGCACCGTCGTCCAGCGCGGGCTCGGCGTGCGATAGCTCGCGAGCGACGTGCGCCGCCAGATGCCGCGCACGTGCGCGCTGTCCTGCCAGAAGTTGTAGAGCTGCCCGTTCAGGAACCGCGCAAACGGGATCCGGTCGCGCGCCTGGGCGACGGCGAGCGCGTCGCGGTGCAACCGCGCGAAGCGCGGGTCCTGTTCCAGCACGGCCGTCGTCTTCGCGTTCTCGGCGTGCACCCAGGCCATCGCGCGCGGGCCGTACTGGTCCTCGAGCCACAGGTTCGGGTCAGCCGTGGAGTCGGCGACGGTCGGGGCGGCAGCCGCGGGTCCCGCGGCAGACCCCTGCGCGGCCACGGCACGGGCCAGCGCGACGGTGAGAAGCGCGAGTCGGGCGATCGAACGGATCACGGCGGCATCTCCGCGAATGGTGACGGTCTCGCGCGGCCCGGCGGCCGGGCCGCGACCGGAACCCGCGCCTCACGACGGCGCGGGCGCATCGTCGCGACGCTACGCCGGCGCTGTCGCGCGCGCAATGCCCGGCGGGGGCGCGCGGCACGGCGCCGTCCCGTTGATTGCATCGCGCGGCCGCCCAGCGATCGGGCGCACGTCGCCCTCCCCCGCCCCCGCCCGCCCATGCTCCCGACCCGTGCCCTCGGCACCCAGGGCCTCACCGTCTCCGCCCTCGGCCTCGGCCTGATGGGGATGAGTCACGCCTACGGCACGGCCGCCGAGCGCGACGAGCGCGAGTCGATTGCGACGATCCATCGCGCGATCGAACTCGGATGCACGTTCCTCGACACGGCCGAGGTGTACGGACCGTACGCGAACGAGGAACTGCTCGCCCGCGCGCTCGCCGCGCTCGGCGGGACGGCGCGTGAGCGCGTGGTGATCGCGACGAAGTTCGGCTTCCGCATCGAGAACGGCGCGATCGCGGGGGTCGACAGCCGGCCGGCGCACATCCGCGAGGCCGTCGAGGGCTCGCTGCGACGGCTCGCCACGGACCGCATCGATCTGCTGTACCAGCACCGCGTCGATCCCGCCGTGCCGATCGAGGACGTGGTCGGCACGATGGCCGACCTGGTACGCGAGGGGAAGGTTCGGTATCTCGGGCTCTCCGAAGCGGGCGAGCAGACGATCCGCCGCGCCCACGCGGTGCACCCGATCGCCGCTCTGCAGAGCGAATATTCGCTCTGGGAACGCAATCTCGAACCGCGCATCATACCGCTGCTGCGCGAACTCGGCATCGGCCTCGTGCCGTTCGCCCCGTTGGGCCGCGGCTTTCTCACCGGCGACGTCAGGCGCGCCGAGGAATACCCGGAGGGCGACTTCCGCCGCGGCGATCCGCGGTACCAGGGCGAGAACTTCGACGCCAACGTGCGCGCCGCGTCGTCCGTCCGCGAGCTGGCCGCGCGGCGGGGCGTCACCGCGGGGCAGGTCGCCCTCGCGTGGCTGCAGGAGCAGGGAGACGACGTCGTCCCGATCCCCGGGACCAAGCGCCGCAGCCGACTCGAGGAGAACGTCGCGGCGGCTGACGTACGCCTCTCGCCGGACGACATGGCGGCGCTCGACGCGGCGCTCGCGCCGGACCGGATCGCGGGGCCGCGGTACAACGAGCGGGCGATGGCCCAGGTGGATCGATGATCCGCGCGCTGATGCTGGCCGCCCTCCTGCTCCCGGTGACCGCCCGCGCGCAGCAGCCCACGTCCGCGACGCTGGCCGCCTTGCACGCCGAGATCGCCGCGGGCGCC
>DASWUT010000091.1:0-2709 GCA_036401455.1 Gemmatirosa sp.
CGACCCACGCCGGGGCCGGGGCAGAGCACGCAGCAGCCCCGCACCCCCCGCAAACGCGAGGCGAAGAAAGCGAAAGCCAAGCGGGCGAACGTTCCGCACTATCCCGTGCGCGACTGGGCGGCCGCGGGAAAGGACGAACCGTGCGCACCGGCGATCGTCGCCGCCACGCCGCGCTCGCTGCGCGCCGCGGCGACGGAGAACGTTCCGCGCCTGCTCGCGGCCTCGCGAGAGGCCGGTCTGTCCGTCGACCAGACCGCGTATGTCCTCGCCACGGTCCAGGGCGAATCGGGGTTCGGGCGCGAGATGCTCGAGCGGTCACCGAAGGACTACAGTGGCCGGGCGGATCTGGGGAACACCGGCGCGAGCGACGGGATGCGCTACGCGGGCCACGGACTCGCGCAGTTGACCGGGCGCAGCAACTACGAGAAGTGGGGCAACATCCTCGGCGTCGACCTCCTCAACCATCCGGAGCTCGCCAGCGATCCCGACCGCGGAACGACGATCGCCGTGTTCGGGATGCGGGACGGACAGTTTACCGGCGCGGCGCTGGACCGCTTCGTCAACGCGGAGCAGGTCGACTATCACAACGCGCGGCGCGTCGTGAACGGCTTCAACATCGATCCGACGACGGGCAGGGACGAGAATGCGGACGCAATGGAACGCTACGCGAACAAGTACCGGTCCATCCTGCACGGCTGTCCGGGCGCGCCCGGGGCGCAGTCGTCGCCACCGGGTCGCTGACGTGTCGCTGGCCCCCGCCTCGGGGCAGTCGCGCGGTGCACGGAACGCGCGTACGCAGCTGACAAGGCGCTGCGTCGCCGGCGCCGCGCTCGGCGCGCTGGCCTGCACGTCACAGCCGCGCGCGAATACGGTGCTCGCCGAACGTTCGACCGGTGGGCCGACGAACGCGGGCGCCGCAGCCACCGCGAACACAGCGCCCGCACCGAGCGCAGCGCCGCTGCCGCTCGGCCTTCCTGCAGGGTACGCGCGGGTTCGGGACACCCTGCGCGCGGCCACGCGCGTCCCCGTCCTCGTGCCGCGGCGCATGCTCGGTGACCTGAACGACGACTCCGTGTACGTGATCGTCCAGACGGCGGATTCGGTCGGCTACGCGCTCATCTTCTCACCAGACGCGGACTGCATGGGCGAGTCGGCCTGCCGGTTTGGGAGCGTCGCCGGCCAGGTACGCCCGAAGCCGCTGCGCGACCCGCAGGGGCAGCGCGTTAGACTCTCGGACGGGCGGTCGGCGGTGTACGTCCCCGGACAGTGTGCGGCCGGGTGTAACGACGCGAAGCTCGTCTGGACCGTCGGCCCGTACCTGTACTACGTGGGGCTCAAGCGCGGACGACTGGATCAGCTCGTCCCGATGGCGGAATCCGTCGGTCCCATCAGGTAACGGCGGACGGCCGCGAGCGAGCGCGACGCAGACGCTGATCGATCCCGACGGTCGAACACGGTCGACGCTCCCGGAGCCCGCCTGACCACGTCACGCCGTCGCCCGGGTCGCGGCGAGGAGCAACGGCGTTCATGAAGCGACGAAATACCCTCACGGTCACGACGCGTGCTGCGGCCCTGCTGACCCTGTCGTCGTCGCTCGTCGCGTCGCGCGGGAGCACGCAGCCGGTCGCACGCCAGGCGCGGCGGTGCGTGCAGGCGGCGCAAACGGACGATCGGATCGTGGCGTGCCTCAAGACCGAGGTGGCCGATGAAGAATCGGCGGTACGTGTCGTCGAGCAACGGCTCCGTACGGCGATGCCCGATACGGCGAGGGGTACGTTCGACGCTGCCGCGCGCGCGTGGGCGGCGTATCGCGACGCCGAGTGCCAGGCGGTGTACTCGTCGTACAGTGGTGGACGCTACAATCTCATGAGCCTGTTGTCGTGTCGCGCTGCGCTCACCGTCGAGCGACGGAAGACGCTGCAACAGGTCTATCGGCTGGGGCAGTGATCGAGATCTGCGTTACTCGGTCATCAACGACCGACAGACCGACAGCTACAACGCGCGCCGGGTGGTCAACGGAACGGACAAAGCCGACGTGATCGTCGACTACGCCGAGACGTACGAACAGGCACTGCGCGGATGCACGGGGTCGAACCCTCCAGGCGGGCACTAGCCAAGTGCGCGATATGCTACAGCGTCGACAGCTCGAGTTTCCGCTCCGAAAGCGCCGGTTCTTCAATGCTTCGTGCGCGATTGCACAAGTGTGCAGTATCGCGACGATAGCTGCCGACTGCAGCCGCGCGGACGCAGGGCGGGGTGACCGGCGACTCGCTGCGGCCGGGACTGAAGGCGGGGTACGCGCTCGCGCGCGAAGACCTGCAACCCGTGACGGCCGTCCCGGTACGCGTACCGGCCGCGGTGTGGGGCACGCCCGCGGACGCGTCGCGGTCCGGGCGCTCCCAGGTCGCAGTCACCGCCTGCCAGTCGCTGCCATGTCCGCGGGAGTCACGTCGGCGCGGTGGTGCGTTGCGCGCCACACGCGTATGGAGCTGACGCCATGGTGCGTCGCCGGTGCCGTGCTCGGCGTGCTGGCCTGCGCGTCACCGCGGGCCGCGAACACGGTGCTCGCCGATCGCTCGACCGGCGCGCGGCCGGACGCAGGCGCTGCGCTCGTGCCAAGCACAGCGCCCGCGCCGAGCGCAGCGCCCCTGCCCCTCGGCCTACCTGCAGGGTACGCGCGGGTTCGGGACACCCTGCGCGCGGCCACGC
>DASWUT010000092.1:0-8275 GCA_036401455.1 Gemmatirosa sp.
CGCGTGCGCGGGCATCGCTTGCGCACGCGCCGGGGGGGCAGGCAGCACGCGCGCTGACTGCGCGGACGGGGTGGACGTGAAAGCGGCGGCCGCGAGGAGCACGGCCGCCGCTCGGCGCGGCAGGCGAACGAGAACGGACGACAGCATGACGGTGCGACGGGCGGTGCGACGAGCAGGACGACGTGCGGTGCGGCGACGGCGTCGGGCACGGCGGACGGACGCGGGCGCGCCGCCGGAGTCTACACGGTCCGCGGCGCGACCGTCACACCCGGAAGATGATCTTGCGCTTCCAGCACCACGCCAGCACCACGTACCAGAACCCGACGAACAGCAGCGCGAAGGCGAGCGACGCGTCGCGCGGCTCGAGCCACCGCGTGAGCACCTTGTCGTAGAACGCGTCGACCAGGCTCGTCCGCTCGCCGTCGATCTGGACGTGGAAGATCGAGTAGATGCAGCGCGCGAGCACCCCCGACCCGACGAAGGCGATCATCGGATTCGTGCCGTAGATCGCGAACGGCCGCGTCCACCCCGCGACGCGTTGCGCGTCGATCACCCACATGCACGTCGCGAGCGCGATACAGGCCATTCCCGCAGTGAACAGTACGAACGAACTCGTCCACAGCGACTTGTTGATCGGAAAGACCCAGTGCCACATCAGGCCGCCCATGATCGCGATCGTGCCCGCCGCGTAGAGCCCGTTGATGCGTTCGGCGAGCGAGCGCTCGCGCTCGCCGATCCAGCGGCCGGCGAAATTGCTGAGCATCGCCGTGCCGATCGCCGGAACCGTCGAGAACAGCCCTTCCGGATCGCGCACGCGGTTTCCGCCGACCCACAGGTGGTCGGGGCGGAGCAGCGTGCGATCGACCCACGCGTCGAGCGTGAGCCCCGGCCGCCCGAGCACGTACATCCCCTGCACGCCCCCCGACCCCGGCACCGGCAGCAGCGTCATCGCCCACCAGTACCCATAGAGCAGCACCGCGAGGATGATCACCTGCTGCTTGAGCGTCGTCCGCATCGTGATCAGCCCCGCCGCTGCGTAGGCGAGACCGATGCGCTGCAGCACGCCCATGATCCGCAGGTGCTCCAGCCGGTAGAGCACGCGCTGCAGCACCGTCGGATCCGCGACCCCCTTGAGCTCGCCCCACTGCACGAACGGGAACCAGTTGAGCAGCAGCCCGAACAGGAAGATCAGCGCGCCGCGCCGCACGATCTGCCGCGTGATCGCCGCCTCGTCCGCCCCCGCCGCACGGCGCGCGCCGAGCGAGAGCTGGGTGGTGATCCCGACGATGAAGAGGAAGAACGGGAAGATCAGGTCCGTCGGCGTCCACCCGTTCCACGGCGCGTGCTCGAGCGGCGGGTAGATGTGCTCCCACGACCCCGGGTCGTTGACGAGGAGCATCGCCGCAACGGTAATCCCGCGGAACACGTCCAGAGACAGCAGGCGCTCGCGCGGCGGCGCAACGGGCGGCGCGGCGCGCGTCGTCGCTGGGACCGGCGCGGCAGGGACCGGAACGACGGGAGGAACGAGGGTCGCGGACATCGGCACGGAGGTTGAAGCCGAACGTTAGCCAGAGGCTGGCGGGCCGGCACTGGCTTTTCCCGGTTCCGGCAGCAAGTTGGCGCAGATGCGGGACGTCGACGTTTGCCGACGGCTCGCGAACGATCACCCGGGAGGAGTCGGCGTATGGCGATCGAAGATCGGACGTTGCGCGAAGGGGTTACGGGCGGATTGCTGGCAGCGGCGGCGGTCGCCATCTGGTTCCTGATCATCGATACCGTGGGCGGCCACCCGTTCGGCACCCCGCTCCGACTCGGCGAGAGCGTGGCCTCGTTCTTCGGCGGCACCGGCGGAGGTTCACCAGTCGTCTACATCCTCGGCTACACGCTTTTCCACGTCGTCGCGTTCACGATCTCCGGGCTCATCGTTTCGGCCGTCGTGAATCGCGCGGAGGCCGAGCCGTCGCTGCTCTTCGGCCTCCTCATCCTGTTCGTCGCCTTCGAGCTCGGCTGGTACGGGCTCTCCGCGATCCTGTCGGGTGAGCAGGCGTACGGCTCGGTCGCGTGGTACCAGGTCATGGTCGCCAACCTGATCGCAGCGGCGACGATGGGCTTCTACATGTACCGTCGCCACCCCGCGCTCCTGGCCCGCGCGTCGGACGCCGTCTCGGGTGGAACCGACGGCGACCGCCGCGTCGCTCAGGTGGCGCGCACGGGGGAGGAGCGTCGGCGCGCCGCGCGCGCGTAAACGAGCGGCCCAAGTGCGACGGCGGCCAGCGAGCCGCCGATCGCGCTCGCGGCAAACTTGCCGCCCACGAGCGAGTACCCCGTCGCCGCGATGAACACCACCGCCGGCAGCACGGCGAGCGCGATCACGCCGCCGGTCCCGAACGGCAGGCGAAACGGGCCGCGCAGCTCGGGTTCGGCGCGCCGCAGCTGGATCAGCGCGCCAAACTCGAGAAACATCGCGAGCGCGTAGAGCAGCGCGTCGGCGACGACGAGCTCGGTGAACGGCAGCACGGTGAACACCGAGTAGAACACGGCCGCCACGACGATCGCCGTGCGCGGTGTGCCGCGCGCGTCCACGCGCGCGACCGCCGCTGGGAGCAGCCCGTCCTCGGCGAGTACGAGCGGCACTCGGCTGAAGCTGAGCAGCAGCGCGTTGTAGAGCGCGAGCGCGCTCACCATCCCGGCGACGGCGACCGTGGCGGCGAGCACCGGCCCGGCCGCGCCACCCGTGGCGCGTGCGATCGCCGGCCACGCGCCGTCCGTCCACCTCGTCCAGTCGGACGCGGCCAGCGTGGGCAGCAGGGGTACGAAGTAACTCGCCGCGACGAGTGGCACCGCGATCGCGAGCGCGCGCGGGTAGGCGCGCCCCGCGTCCTCGATCTCGCCGAGCGCGGTACTCGCGTTGTCCCAGCCGAAATAGTTCCACATCGCGACCGATAGCCCGACTCCGAGCCCGGCGAACGGAGCCGCGCCCGCCTTCGTGAACGGCACCCAGGGCAGGTGCCACGGCGTGCCCGTCGCGCCGGCGCGTCCGTTGACGAGCGCCGCGACGCCGATCGCGGCGAAGGTGGCGAGCACGAAGTAGCCCGCCCACGTGCTCACGCGCCCCACGCGCCGCGCACCGCGGAGGTTAATCGCGGTCGCGCCCCATATCACCGCGAGCCGCACCACCCATACGGCCCTTGCCGGCAGTCCAGGGGCGAACCAGGCGAGGTACTGCGTGAACAGCACCGGGTAGATCGCCATGTCGACGAGCGAGTACAGCCACGTGTACCACCCGTTCTGAAAAGCCCAGAACGGACCGAAGGCGCGCCGCACCCAGCGGTAGTAGCCGCCCTCCTCGGGCAGCATGCTCGCCAGCTCGCCGATCAACAGCGCCTCGGGGACGCTCCACAGCACGGGCACGACGGCGAGCAGCAGGAGGGCGAGCCCCGGCCCGACCTCCGCGACGAGCGACTCGGTCGTGAACGCGCCGCCCGAGACCGTGAAAAAGAGCAGAAAGACGACGGCGCGCGTCGTGAGCGTGCGGCGGAGCCGTACGGGAGTGTTCAATAGAGGACGGGTGAGTCGTTGGGGGTTGAGTCGGAACTTGCAGGGACCCCCCCCGCGCTCCGCTCGTCACCGCCGCCGTGACACGACCTCGCCCACCGCCTCGCACCCGCCATGGCCACCCGACCCGCCGCCGTCGTCTTCGACTCCAACGAGACCCTGCTCGACCTCGCCGCGCTCGACCCCGCGTTCCGCGAGGCGTTCGGTGCTGTGGCTGGTGACGCCGCCAGTGGCGCGTCGGTGCGGCGCATCTGGTTTCGGCAGGTGCAGGAGCTGTTCATGACGTCGATCGCGACCGGCGTCTACCGCCCGTTCGACCAGCTCGCCGACGTCGCGCTCGACATGACCGCGCAACAGCTCGACATGGCCGCCGTGCCCGCAGACGGCCGCTCGCGCATCCGGCGCGAGCTGCCCGCGCTGCCACTGCACGCCGACGTGCGCCCCGCGCTCGATCGGCTGCGCGGCGCGGGCGTGCGCGTGGCCGTGCTGACCAACTCGACCGAGAAAGCGATCCGCGCGCAGATGACGGCAAACGACCTCGCCGACAGCTTCGAGCGCCTGCTCTCGATCGACCCGGTCGAACGTTACAAGCCAGCGCCCGAAGCGTACGCGTACGCCGCGCGCGAGCTGGACGTTAGGCCGGGCGAGCTCCTCCTCGTCGCGGCGCACAGTTGGGACTGCGCCGGCGCGATCGCCGCGGGGTGCCGGGCCGCGTTCGTGCGGCGGCCCGGCCAGGGGCTGGACCCCAAGGGGCCGCAGCCGGAGCTGGACGTGAAAACGCTGTTTGCGCTGGTCGACGCCGTGCTGGGCATGCCGTGAGTCGACGTCGGGATGGGTGGACCCCCGCGCAAGCGGGGGTCCACCCGTCCCACCGCGTTAGGCGCTGCCCCTCACACCACCAGGTTCAACAACCGCCCCGCCACGAAGATCACCTTGCGCGGCTCGCCCGTGACGAACTTCGCGATCCCCGGCTCGGCCATCGCCGCCGCGACCGCCTGCTCCTGCCCGGCGTCCTTGGCCAGCTGCACCGTGCCGCGCGTCTTGCCGTTCACCTGCACGGCGATCGTCGCCGACGCTTCCGCCGCGAGCGACGAGTCGTACAGCGGCCACCCCGCGTCGAACACGCTCGGTCCGTCCGCCCCGTGCGCGCGCGCCCACAGCTCCTCGGCGAGGTGCGGCGCGAACGCGGCCGCGAGCTGCACCAGGGGCAACACCTCGTCGCGGTGCGGCGTGCGCTCGCCCTGCCGCAGCACGTTCACGTAGCTCATCATCTCGGCGATCGCCGTGTTGTACGACAGCCGCGCGATGTCGTCGCCGACCTTCCGGATCGCCTGGTGCAGCCGGCGCATCACGGCGCGGTCGGGCGCCCCCTCGGACGTCATGTCGCGCGCGCTGTTGTACAGCCGGTCGAGAAAGCGGCGCACCCCCGAGATCCCCGCATCGCGGAAGTCGCCCCCCTCCTCGTACGGGCCGAGAAACATGAGGTACGTGCGGAACGTGTCCGCGCCCCAGCGTTCGATCGTATCGTCGGGGTTGATCACGTTCCCCTTCGACTTCGACATTTTCGCGCCCTCACGCACGATCAACCCGTGCGCGCGGAACGTCGCGAACGGCTCGTCGAAGTCGAGGTGCCCCGCATCCTTGAGCGCCATCGTCACGAAGCGCGAATAGAGCAGGTGCAGCACCGCGTGCTCATTGC
The DNA here is from genome assembly GCA_036401455.1 of Gemmatirosa sp. GTDB lineage: Bacteria > Gemmatimonadota > Gemmatimonadetes > Gemmatimonadales > Gemmatimonadaceae > BPUI01. Next base: position 5,255 of record DASWUT010000092.1, read on the forward strand.
CGCCGATGTAGCTGTTGACGGGCAGCCACGTCTTCGTCCGCTCGCGGTCGAACGCGACGTCCGCGCGGTCCGCACTCGGGTAGCGCAGGAAGTACCACGAGCTGTCGAGGAACGTGTCGCTCACGTCCGTCTCGCGCCGCGCGTCGCCGCCGCACGACGGGCACGCGACGTGGTACCACTGCGCGTCGCGCGCGAGCGGACTCACCCCCGAATCGTCGGGCTTGAAGTCCTCGAGGAAGGGCAGCACGACGGGCAGCTGCGACTCGGGCACGGGCACGGTACCGCAGCGCTCGCAGTAGACGATCGGGATCGGCGGCCCCCAGTAGCGTTGCCGCGAGATGCACCAGTCGTGCAGCCGGTAGTTGGTCGTCGCGCGCGCGGCCCCACGTTCGGCGAGCCATGCGACGACGGCTTGCTTTCCTTCCTCGACCGTGAGGCCGTCGAACTGCGCCGAGCCGACGAGGCGCGCCTCGGCGCCCTCACCCTCGACCACCGCGACGACGGGGAGTGCGAACTTCTCCGCGAACTCCAGATCGCGCGCGTCGTGCGCGGGCACGGCCATGATGGCGCCCGTGCCATACTCCATCAGCACGTAATCCGCGATCCACACCGGGATCGGCGCGCCCGTGGCCGGGTTGGTCGCCGTCGCGCCGGTGAACACGCCCGTCTTCTCCTTGTCGATCTTGCGGCTGACCACGTCCTGCCGCGCCGTCGCCTCGCGATACGCGTCCACGGCGGCGCGCTGTTCCGGCGTCGTCACCACGTCGACGAGCGGGTGCTCGGGGGCGAGCACGAGGTACGTCGCGCCGAAGATCGTGTCGACGCGCGTCGTGAACACCGTCGCGACCTTGTCGCCCTCCGGTGTGGCGATCGCGAAGTCGACCTGCGCGCCCGTCGAGCGCCCGATCCAGTTGCGCTGCGCGGTCTTCGTGGTCTCGCTCCAGTCCAACCACTCGAGGTCGTCGAGCAGCCGGCCCGCATAGTCCGAGATGCGGAAGAACCACTGCTCGAGGAGGCGCTGCTCGACCGCCGTGCCGCAGCGCTCGCAATGGCCGTCGATCACCTGCTCGTTGGCGAGCACGGTCTTGTCGAACGGACACCAGTTGACCGCCGCCTTTTTCTTGTACGCGAGCCCCTGCTTGTGCAGCTGCAGAAAGACCCACTGCGTCCAGCGGTAGTAGTCGGGCTGCGACGTGTCGACCGAGTAGCGCCAGTCGACCATGAGCCCCGCGCCGTCGAGCTGCCGGCGGAAGTTGGCGACGTTGCGCGGCGTCATCGTCATCGGGTGCGCACCCACCTTGAGCGCGTAGTTTTCCGAGTGGATGCCGAACGCGTCGAAGCCTAACGGCTGGAACACCGTGCGCCCCTGCTGGCGCATGAACCGCCCCTGGATGTCCGTGCCCGTGAACGCGAACAGGTTCCCCACGTGCAGCCCCTCGGCCGACGGGTACGGGAACATCATCAGCTGGTAGTACGGCGGCCGCGCGGGATCGCCCGCGGTGAGGTCGACGTGGTTGGTACCGCGCTCCTGCCAGCGGCGCTGCCACGTGGCCTCGACGGCGGCAGGGTCGTAACGGTCGGGCTCGGACGCAGCAGCGGGCTGCGTGGGGGCGGACGAGGTCGGGACGGTCATGCGAGCGAGCGAGAAGGGGAACTCTCCAATCTAGCCGCCGCTGGTGGCGCTCATCGCGCGGACGACCCGGTCGCCGACCCCGTCGACGCGTCGCCGGCCGGGTCGAGTCGCACGGCGACACGGCCGAAATCCGGCGCGCCCGCCGCCGTGCACAGGAAATGCGTTCGTGACGGTGACGTTATGAATGCTTCTGTTCGCCAGGATCGAGGCCAACCCATGCGCGCACGTCGACCGCACCTCACGACCACCGCTACCGCGGCGGCCCTCTTCAGCATGGCGGCCATTGCCGGGACGACCGGCTGCCGCAACGACCGCGTTACCGCCGACGCTCGCCGGACGCTCGGCACGCAGCTCGGCAGCACACCCGTGGCGGGTGCGATCGCGCCCGACCAGCGCCAATCCGCGTCGGCCGACGACCTCGCAGCGGCGCGCCGTTACCTCGAAGCGACGCTCCGCCTCGACCCGACGAACGACGGCGCCCGCGCCGCGCTCGCTGGCCTTGGCGGCCCGACCGACGCCAACGATCCGTCGCTCGCCAACCTGCTGGCGATGCCGGGCCCGGTCGCGGCCCGGGCGACCGGCCGGTCGACGGGCGCCTCGTTTGGCGATGTCACGCTCGGTACGGTCGGAGCGCTCACGTCCGACGTGGCCGCGGCCGTCCGCCCGCTCGCCAACGCCCCGGCGGCGATGGCCGTCGGCTCGACGTCGGATTCCGCCGGGTCCATCACGGCGCTCGTCACGCCGGATCGCCCGCCCGCCGAGTCGCGTGCAGACCGGACGTCGCACCCGCACTCGGCGGCGACACGTCGGCGCGGCGCGCTCGAGCTGGAGACCGCGGTCGCGGCACGCGCCGACAGCGCGGACCTCCAGGATGCGGCCAGAAGCGCCGACTCGGCCCGTCCGGCGGTCGCGGTGAAGCCGGCCAAGCACAAGCGTACGTGGCCGTGGACGCGCGCGCAGCGCTGGCTCGTCGCCAAGGGCATCGGCGGCGGCGCGGGCGCGGGCGTCGTCGTCGGCGCGATCGTCGGCAACGTGCCCGGCGCGCTCATCGCCGGCTCGCTCACCGGCGGCGCGCTCGGCTTCCACAAGGCGACCAAGATCGGCCCCGCGGCGCCCTATCCCTCCAAGGCCGACAGCGTCGCCTTCGACGAGAACAAGCGGCGGCGCGACGCCGAGAAGTCGAAGAAGGCGCCCGCCGACACCAGCGCGCGCGTGGCCGTCGCGCGCCCATGAACGGCGGCGATGCGCAGGCTCCCGGCGATCAGTGCCCGGCGCCCGTCTGGGCGGACACGGCCGGCGTTCCCGCGCCGGGGGCGGGGCCGACGCGCGTGACGGCGTCTGCGGCGACGTACCCCTCGGCGACGTAGACCGCGCCGCCACCCGTGGAC
>DASWUT010000093.1:0-1916 GCA_036401455.1 Gemmatirosa sp.
GGCGCGCCCGTGTGCCGGTGCTCCGTGCCGGCGTGCGTGTGCAGCGTCGTCCCCCCCACCACCGCCGCCTCGGTCCCCGCCTTCAGGTGCACGTGCGCCGCCCTCGTCGTCGTCGCCCCGCCCTGGGCCACCACCGTGTGCGTGCCGCCCACCGCCGTCGCGTGCACCCCGCTCACGTGCGTCACCACGTCGCGCGCCGTGATCCGCACCTGCCCCGCGGGCGCGTGCAGCTCCAGGTCGCCGTCGGAGTGCAGCGTCACGCGCGGCGGCGCCCCGACGGCGTTCTCCATGCGCAGCAGCGCCCGGCCCCCCGGCGTGTGCAGCTCCAGCACCGCGGGCGTGGCCGCGTGCCCCGGCCCCGCCGGCCCGCCCTCCACGAAGGTGAGCGCGTGGCCCGCGAGCGTGAGCAGCTGCTTGCGCCCCGGTCCGTGCAGGGCGTGCTCGCGCCCGTTGTGCACCGCGCCCACGACCACCGGCCGCTCCGGGTCGGCCGCCACGTGGGCGACCACGACCTCGTCGCCCACCTCGGGCACCCAGCCCACGCCGCGCGTGTGGCCCGCGTACGGCAGCGCCACCCGGGCCCACACGCCGGGCGCGTCGGGGGCCATCCAGGCGTAGCGCACCCGCACCCGCCCCTGCCCGCTCGCGTCCACGTTCGCCGTCACCAGCGCCGGCACCACCCCGGTCGCCAGTGGGCGTCGACCGAGCGACGCGCTGCCCGAGCCGGTCACCGGGGCAGCCGTCGATCCGCCGCTGCCCTGGGCGGACGCGAGCGACGCGGCGCGGCCGCGCGGCACCGGCGGGACGTAGCCGGCCCACGGCGTCGCGGCGAACTCATTTCGGTACAGGCCGTCCGCCCAGACGTGGACCACGCGCACGACGCCGAGGACGCCCTCGACGTCGAGCGTCCAGTCGGGCGCGCCGGCGTCCGACGGACCGCCACCAGGCGCGGCACCGCCGGTCGCCGCGCGCACGTCCACCTTGCCGCCCGCACGCACCGCGGGGTCGAGGCTCTGGCCGGTGACCCACACGCTCTCGCCGAGCCGGCGCGCGCTCTCGCGCGCGAGCGCCTCGCGCGCGTCGGCGAGCGTGGGCGCGCGCGACGGCACGGCGACGCTCGTCGGATCGCCGCCGCCCTCCGCGTCCTGCGCGGCGTCGGACACGGCCGTTACGAGCGCGGCCGCGCCGCCCGTCCAGTCCGGCGTCTGCCGGATGCCGTTGAACCGATGGTCGTGCTTGGGCGAGTTGCCGTCGGCCTGATACGCCGCCCCCTTCACGCCGTGGTTGGTCGGGGTGAGCATCGAGGCGAGCCGGATCAGATTCTGCCCCCACACCAGCTCGTGCGCCTCGCCGGCGAACCCGGTCCGCAACGCGATGCCGTCGGCGGTCGGCGCGAGGTAGGCGCCGTGCTGCGCGGCGAAGCGGGCGAGGAACGCCCAGTCGCTCTCCCCCCACTGCATGAGGGTGAGCGGGGCGGCTGCGCCCGGCGGAAGCCGTTCGACCGTGACGTCGAGCGTGCGGGCCAGCGACGCGAGGTCCTGCTTGGGATACGCCCGGTACTCGGCGTACGCGTCCCACTGCCACGACCGCGACGCGGCGAGCACGACGAGTCGCGACGAGCCGCTCGGCAGGTGCGTCTCCTGCACCCACCGCACCTCGCCCGAGAACACCGGCGCCGGCTCGGCGCTCCCGTCCCCCCCGTCCCCGTCGGCCGCGCCCTCGTCCCCGCTCGGCGGCGCGCCGCCGACGAGGGTGACGAGCACCGGCGCGTTGGTGAGCTCCGCGACGCGCAGCGTGGCGGCCGCGCGCGTCGGCGCCGAGGGGTCGCGGTCGAAGGTGAGCCGACACACCGTGTGCGCGCCCATCTGCTCCGTCACCTCGACGCGCTCCACCTCGCGCCCTCGCAGCACGTGCGC
>DASWUT010000094.1:0-2331 GCA_036401455.1 Gemmatirosa sp.
TCGTCCGGCTCGGCGCGTCCCTCGAGCGGCGCGCCGCCGGCCTGCCCGGCACGCCGACCGACGCGACAGCCGCCGGCGCGCCCGTGCGGGCCTTCGGGCTCGGCGCTGCCACGGGACTCCTCTGGGCACCGTGTGCGGGGCCGGTGCTCGCCCTCGTCGTGACGTTAGGCGCGTCGGGCGCGGCCCCGGGGCGCGCGGCGACACTGTTTGCGGTGTTCGGCGCGGGCGCGGCGACGGCGCTCGCCGCCGTGCTCGCCGCCGGTGGCCGGGTGTTAGGCGCGCTCCGCCGCGTCGGCGGCGCCGAGCGCTGGGCGCGGCGCGGCGTCGGCGCGCTCGCGCTCGCCGCCGTGGTCATGCTCGCGCTCGGCCTCGACGCGCCGCTGCTCTCGCGCGCCGGCTTCGTGCAGACCGCCGGCGTGGAGGAGGCGCTCCTCGCGCACCTCGCCCCGGGCGCGAAGTCCGAGGTCGCGCGCGCGCTCGACGCGCGCCCCTCGGCCGCGGAGCCGTCGCTGCCGCTGCTCGCGATCCGCGCCGGCCCGATGACGGCCCCCGCGTCGGGCCCCGCCCCGGCGCTGCGGGCGGCTGCGCTCCCCGTCCCGACGCCCGACCTCGGTCCACTGCCGGATCTGGCCGGCGGCACGGGCTGGCTCAACGCCGGTTCGCTCGGCGGCTCGCTCGGCGATGCCGCGCGCGGCCTCGGGCCGAACGGTGGCACGCTCACCGCGGCCGCGCTCCGCGGCAAGGTGGTCGTGGTCAACGTGTGGACCTTCGAGTGCTACAACTGTCTCAACGCGCTGCCGCACATCAAGGCGCTCGAGGCCAAGTACCGCGGACCGGGCGTGGTCGTGATCGGCGTCCACACCCCCGAGTTGGCGCGCGAGCGGGTTCCGTCGAACGTCGCCGACGCCGTGCGCCGGCTCGGCGTGACCTATCCCGTCGTGCTCGACCCCACGTACAGCGTCTGGCGCGCGTTCCACAACGAGTACTGGCCGAGCGTGTACATCGCCGACAAGCAGGGCCGCATCCGCTTCCGGCGCTTCGGTGAGGGGGCGTACGACGAGGAGGACCGCGTGGTCGCGCAGCTTCTCGCCGAGCCGGCGGCGCCGGCGACGGCAGCGGCCTCGCGGTAGGCGCGGGCGCGCGATGACGATGTTCATGTTCGCGACCGGCATCGAGTGCAGCTACCCGATGATCCGGGACCGCACGTACCGCGTCGACGCGCTGCGCACGACCGACCACTACCGGCGGTGGCGCGAGGACCTCGCGCTCACCGTCGAGTTAGGCATCCCGGTGCTGCGCTACGGTGTGGCGTATCACGAGGTCAACACCGCGGCGGGGCGCTATCCGTGGGTGACGCTCTACACGCCGGTCAACGAGATCTTCATCTGCGCCAAGTGCTCGGCGCGCTTCGGCTGGTGGAACGAGCAGCTGGCCAGCGAGCGGGCGTACGGGACGACCACGCGCCACCTCGTGCAGGCGACGCTGCTCGGGATGCGCGAGATCCTCGCCGCGCAGCCGCTGGCCGTGTTCATCCAGAGCGAATCGAGCGAATACACGCACGCGATGTGCGACTGCCCGCCGACCCGGGCGCGAGCCGACGGGGAGCACCAGACGCGCTTTCTCGCGCCCGACCTGCGCTACTCGCGCGAGGTGCGGGGCGACGTGTACGCGTGGCTGCTGGCCAACGGCATGCCCGCCGACGAATACCGTACGTACATGACGCACGGTCTGCACGAGCGGTGCGTGATGGGCAACGACTACTACGTGACCAACGAGCGCGTGCTGCAGCACGACGGCTCGGTGTCGCACGGGCAGGACGCGGTCGCGTGGCTCTGGAAGCAGTGGCAGAACATCCTCCGCATGCGCGAGGAGGGGGTGCCCGTGCTCGGTTTCACGTGGTACTCGCTCGTCGACCAGGTGGACTGGGACACCGCCCTCCGCGAGGCCAACGGCACGGTGAATCCGTTAGGCCTCTACGACATCGATCGCAAGCTCCGGCCGGTGGGTGCCCTCGTGATCGCGCTCGGCGTGCTGAGCCCCGACCGCCCGCGCGAGCGCTCACCGCGCTAGAAGTCGGTGATGTCGCCGGGCGTGAGTGGGACCAACGCGCGCCGCTCGAAGCGACGGCCGCGCTTCACCGTGAAAACCACGCTACGCAGGTTGGCGAGGTCATCGAGTGGATTCCGCGCCAGCACCACGAGGTTCGCGAGCTTGCCGGCTTCGATGCTCCCCATTGCGTCCGCCTGCCCGGCGGCGCGCGCGCCGACGCGCGTCGCGGCCACGAGCACGGCGCTCGCCGGCATCCCCGCCTGCGTGGCGAGCGCGTCGAGC
>DASWUT010000095.1:0-3648 GCA_036401455.1 Gemmatirosa sp.
CGCCGCCGAGCGCGGGCCGACCGGACCGGTCGTCAACGTGATCGACTTCTCGGAAGTCACGCTGCTCGACTTCTCATGTGCGGACGAGATCGTCGCCAAGCTGATGCTGCGGCACGTGCGCGCCGTGCTCGACGGCGGCGCCGCGGCGGCCGCGGAGCGCGAGGGGGCGTCGGAGGACGCAGCTGGCGGTGCGACGCGTAGCGCGGACGCGTACTTCGTCTTTCGCGGCGTCGGCGACGGGCACCTGGATGCGGTCGAGGCGGTGCTCGAGCGGCACGGGCTTGCGATCGTCGCGGTCGTCGACGGCGAACTGCGCCTCGTCGGCGACGTGGAGCCCGAGGAGCGCTCGGCGTGGCACGCGCTGCACGCGGTCGCGCCGGCCGACGCGGTGCGGCTCGCGACCGGGATCGCGGCGGCCGCGACGAGCCCTGCGCCAGCCACCGCGCCACCGGGCACCGCCGAGGTCGAGCGCGTGGCGGCGGTGCTCGCGCGCCTCGCCGCGCGCCGGCTGGTGATGCCCGCCGCCGGCGGCGGATGGCTGCCGGTCGGGCTACCGGCCCTCGACTGACGGTCGCGCGCGCGACACTGACGACACGACACCGACCAGACGACGTCCGACGATGCCTCCGCTGTACCAACGTCCTCAGAGCTCGCGCCCGCTGCGCGTCGACGGGTTCGTCGCGACGCGCCGCGATGACCCGGAGCGCGGCCCACAGATCCGCATGAACGCGAACGAGGCCCGCGCGCGCATGGCCGGCACCGGCGAGTTGGTGCTCGTCGAGGGACCACGGGGGCAGCAGTTCGCGACACTCGTGGTCGACGACGGGCTGCCGCGCGGGTCGGTGGTCGTGCGCGACATCGTCGGGATCGCGCCGTCGGAGATCGTGCACGTGACGAAGCCGGACCTCGACGCGCCCCCCGCCGTGGGGCGCTACGCGTGACCGGGCTGTCGACGATCGCGCTGCACGGCGCGCGGGCCCTCGGCGCCGACGCTGAGGTCGGCGCCGAGGGCGACGCGTACGCCGAGCGTGGCCCGGTGGTCGCACCGCTCGTGCAATCCGTCCCCCACACGCAGCCGTTCGGGACGGCGGAGGGGGTGCGCTACACACGCTACGGCAACACGCCCAACGCGGAGCGCGTACAGGAACGCCTCGCCCTGCTCGACCGCGGCGAGGCGGCGCTCGTGCTCGCGAGCGGGATGGGCGCGACGGCATGCGCGCTGCTCGCCCTGCTCCGCCCCGGCGACCACCTCGTATCGAGCGCGTGGATCTACGGTGGCACGCACGCGCTGTTCGCCGACGAGTTCGCCACGTTAGGCATCCGGACGACGTTCGTCGAGCCGACGCGCTCGCGCGGCTGGCGCAACGCACTGCGGCCCAACACGCGCGCCGTGTTCATCGAGTCGCCGGTCAATCCGACGACACGCGTCGTCGACATGCGGTCGCTGAGCCGCCTCACCCGCGAGCTCGGCGTCGCGCTCGTCGTCGACTCGACGTTCGCCAGCCCGATCAACTTCCGCCCGCTCGAGCACGGCGCAGACGTGGTGATCCACTCTGCCACGAAGTACCTCAACGGCCACCACGACGTGCTGAGCGGCGCCGTGATCGGCTCGGCGAGCTACGTGGCCGAGGTGCGCGAGAAGATGATCCGCTGGGGGCAGGCGCCCGACCCCTTCGCTTGCTGGTTACTCGAGCGCGGGCTCAAGACGCTCGCGGTGCGCGTCGAGCGGCAGAACGCGAACGCGATGGCCGTCGCGCAGTGGTGCGAACAGCAGCTGGCGATCGCGCGCGTGCACTACCCGGGGCTGCCCTCGCATCCGGACCACGCGCTGGCCACGGCGACGCTCGACGGCTTCGGCGGGATGCTTGCGATCGAGCTCGCCGGCGGCGCGGAGGCGGCGGACCGCTTCCTGCGCGCACTGCGGCTCATCACGCACGCGACGTCGCTCGGCGGGGTCGACACGCTCGTCATCGAGCCGCGCTACACGTCGCATGCGAAGCTGACGAGCGAGGAGCGGGCCGCGATCGGTATCCCCGACGGATTTCTGCGTCTGAGCATCGGCGTCGAGGACGCGGCGGACCTGATCGCCGACCTCGCGCAGGCGCTCGCCGCGGCGTGACGCGCGCGTCGCGCCGATGCTGACCTTCGCCGACGTCGTGAAGGCGTACGAGCGTGGTGGTGCGGCGGGCGCGCCCGCCGCGCACGCGCTCGACGGCGTCTCGTTCGTGCTCGAACGCGGCGAATTCGCCTTCCTCACCGGCCCGAGCGGATCGGGGAAGAGTTCGGTGCTGCGGCTCGCGTACCTCGAAGAGCGACCGACGAGCGGGCGCGTCGTCGTCGCCGGCGAGGACACGGGCGTGCTGACGTCGCGCGAGCTGGCGCGCGCCGTGCCGCGCGTGCGGCGCCAGCTCGGCATCGTGTTTCAGGATTTCCGCCTGCTCGGGGATCGGACGGCGGAGCAGAACGTGGCGTTCGCGCTGGAGGTGACCGGGGCGCCGCGCGCGACGGTTCGCGAGCGCGCGAACGACGCGCTCGCGCGCGTCGGCCTGGCCGGACGTGGAATGCGGTTGCCACACGAGCTCTCCGGCGGCGAGCAGCAGCGCGTCGCGATCGCACGCGCGCTCGTGAATCGCCCCGTGCTGCTGCTCGCCGACGAGCCGACCGGGAACCTCGACGATCGGGCCGCGGCCGGCGTGTTCGACCTGCTGCGCGAAATCCACGCGGGCGGGACGGCGGTGCTGATGGCGACGCACTACGCCGAACTCGTCGCGCGCGCCGGCGTGCGCACGATCCACCTCGAGCGCGGGCGCGTGGCACACGACGGGGTCCCCGCGACGGCGGCGAGCGCGTGAGGCGCGGGTGAGCGAATCGTGAGACGCACGTGAGGCACGCGTTCCGTGAGGCGCTGCTCGCGTTCCGCCGTGCGCCGTTGCTCGGCGCGCTCGGGGTCGCGACGATCGCGTTCTCGCTCTTCTCGCTCGGGCTGTTCGGGCTCGTCGCGCTCAACATCCGCGACGCGCTCGCGCGTGTGGAGGAGCGGGTCGAGGTGCGCGCGTTCCTTGGTGACAGCGCGACCGCGGCGCAGGTGACCCGCGTCGTCGCGGCCGCGCAGGGTTATCCCGAGGTGGCCGGCGTGTACGTCGTGACCTCGGAAGAGGCGCTGCGCCGCGCGCGCCGTGAACTCGGCGAATTTCGCGACGTGTTCGACGCCGCGGTGCTGCCGCCGTCTGTCGAGCTGCGGCTGCGCCCGGGGCACCGCGACGCACGGGACGTGCGCGCGGTCGCCGACCGGATGCGGGCGCTGCCCGGCGTGGACGACGTGCGCTACGGAGAGGAGTGGGTGCAGAAGCTCGCCGCGATCCGCGCCGTCGCGACCGCGGCTGGCATCGCGCTCGGCGCTGCGTTCGCGGTCGCCGCGCTGATCATCACGGGCGCGACGATCCGCATCGCGGTGCTCGCCCGCGCGCGCGAGATCCAGCTCATGCGACTCGTCGGCGCGACCGATGGATTCATCAGACTGCCGTTCCTGCTCGAGGGCACGGTCGGCGGGCTGGTCGGCGGCGCGCTCGCGTTGTTGCTGACGTATGCCGCGTGCGCGGTCGTACGGCGCTACGTGATCGCGATCGCCTTCCTGCCGCCGACGGCGGC
>DASWUT010000096.1:0-3604 GCA_036401455.1 Gemmatirosa sp.
GATCGTCCCCGGATCGCCGCGGTCGACCGGGTCCCGCCCTGCGCCCTTCATCCCGGCGACCCGCCGACCCGCGCCGCGGCCGCTGTCGGCGGCGCGGCCGGCGGGGCCACGCTCGCGCCGCCCGGCGGCGCGGCATCGGACGTCAGCGCGTCGACCGTCACCGGCAACTCCTCGATCGGCGCCGCCTCGGGCGCGGCGGGCAGCGTGCCGAGGAATCGCGCGACCTGCATGTCGAACAGGTAGCTCGACCCCGAAACGCGGGTGCCGCGCGCGTCGGACGTGACGCCGATGATCACCTCTTCGCCGCCCTGCCCTCGCATGCTGACGAACGTGGGACCCTCCTTTTCCGGGAACGCGGCGTAGATCCCGGGGCGGGTCGCGAAAAACCGCTTCGCCGCCACGAGCACGTCGGTCGGGGCGAGCGTGGTGATCGTGTCCTGCAGCGTGCGGCCGTATTGGTGGTTCATACGCGGGCGGCGGGTCGGGGCTCGCGGAAACGGGGCTCGCGGAGACGGCGGGCCGTCGCCAAAGCTACACGACCACGGCCCGCGGTCGCGAGGCGACGCGGCACGAGACGCGGCCTCGAACGCTACCGCTCCGGCAGGCCGACGCGCCTTCGAGCGCGGCGACTCGAGCCACACGGCCGAACCGCCGCGGCAGATCGCGGGACAGAATCCGTCGTGCCGACGTGCTCACGTCAGTGCCAGTCGGGCTGGTAGTAGTCGCCGAACGCGCTGTACGGGTTCGCCCCGAACGCGGGAAGCCGCAGCGTCACACTCACGCCGTCGCGCGCCCGGACCGCGATCAGCCCCGAGGAGATGAAGTTTGCGTCGCGCGCGAGCAGGTACGCGCCGTCGGGCGACCAGGCGATCCCTGGACTGAACGAGCCCGCCGACGAGAACGAGGTTCGCCCCGAGCCGTCCGCGTTCACGATCGTCAGCGCGCCGCCGGTGCCGCCGGACGTCGCGGTGCCGCTGAGGAATGCCACACGGTCGGACGTGGGAGACCAGGACGGTGACGTGCCGGATGCGTCGACGAGCGTCGTCTGCCCGGTCGCGATCGTGAATACCTGCACTCCCGTACCCTGATAGAAGCTGTTCGGGTCGACGGATTCATACGCGACACGCGTCCCGTCGGGCGAGATCGACGCTCCGCCATACGTGTTCGCCGGATTCGGGAGCGCGGCGAGCTCGGTGACCGTTCCGTCCGTCGCCACCGAAAAGACCGACGCCGGATTCGAGTAACTCGGGTACCCGGTGCTCGGCTTGTGGCCGATGAACAGCACCGCGCCCGTCGCGAGCGGCCGCGCGTACGCGACATACGTCACGCCGGCGGGAAGCCCGACCTCACGCCGGTTCGCCCCGCTCGAATCCATGATGACGAGCCGGCCCGGCGGGCCGCCGTAATCGGTCGAGCCCGCGTGGAACGCGACGACGGCGGCGCTCGGCGAGAAGTGCGGGAACGCGCCGAAGTCGCTCGATACCGAACCTTCGAGCGCGCGTTGACCGGTGCCATCCGTGTTGATCAGGCGAATGGCCCGGTTCTGAGCGTCCCACACGAGCAGGCGCCCCTTCGGCACCACGCGCACGACCGCCGGGTCGGCTGCGCTCCCTGCGCGCGCGTACGCGTACACCGTCCCGAGGTCGACGGCCGTGAGCGTCCCGGTTGCGGCGTCCAGCGTCGCCACCCCCGGTGTACTCCCGAGCGTGAACGAGACCGGGTCGGTCCGCGGGTTCAGGTACGTGTCCGTGACCGCGGCCCGCAGCGTCGCCTTCCCTCCAACGAGCAACGGCACGTCGTGCGTTGCGAACGTCACGTTCCGCGCAGCGCCCGGCGTCACCGTGAACGGCACCGAATCCGTCATCCCGAACTCCGGGACCGTCACGATCACATAGGTCGGCCCCGCGACCGTTCCGAGCCGGACGAGCGTCTTCGCGTGGCCGTTCGCGTCCACCGTGTCGGTCGAGACGTTCGCCGACGAGTTCGGCGGATAGGCGGTCGTCGGGCCGCAGGTGGTCGCGGTGAGCGGACACACGTACATCGTGCTCTCGGCGCGACGCGTGCTGTCCTTCGGCGACTGCACCGAGAACCGAACGACGCTCCCCTTCGCGAGCGATCCACCCGGCCCGCGGACCTCGACGACGAGCGCCTGCAGCGGTGTGCTCAGGACGGTGTCGGTGACGCTGCCTCCTGCGACTGCCTTGATTCCCTGCACCGCGGGTACGGGTGCGGTCGTAGCATCGTGGCTCCCACACGCGGCAAGGCCGAGCCCGGCCGCCAGGGAGAGGAGGAGTTGGTGCGGACGCGGCATCTGGCGGAGGGCGGGATTTGGCGGGGGGCTTGAACCGAGGAATCGCACGTCCACCGCAGAGCTCGCCACAGCAGACTGATGCGCTCGTCATGGTACAATGTGCGCCACATCACGACAAGGCAGGCGCATTCCTCCGCTTCTACTGCGACCTACGGTTGCCCGACTCCGTGCTTCGCCATCACGGCGTCGACCGCGAGCTGCATGAGCACCAGCGCGACGAGCAGCGCCCACTCGAGCGCGCCCCGCCACGAGTAGCTCGCCGATTCCTCGCTCGTGGTCCGCGGCAACGAACCGCGCCAGAGCAGCCACCCGACGAGCGTCACCGCCGACTCCAGCACGAAGTCCCGCGGCGCGTGCGCGTACCAGCCGAGCCCGACGTTGTCCGGTCCCCCGGGCCACGTCGGCTTCCAGCCGGTGAGGAAGTCCGCGCACCAGTGCGACACACAGGCGAGCGCCGCGAGTATGCCGCCCCGCCACGTCCGCGTGAGCCGCGCGCCGACGATCGCCACCCCGAGCGCGCCGACGCCGACGAGCGGCCATCCGTGAGGGCCCCACGCCGCGTCCGCCGGCCGGTCGCCGTACAGGTCGAGCAGCGCGTCGCCCCAGTCGGGAAGCTGCGACGCGATGACCAGCAGCCACAGTGCAGGCGCCGAACGTGCGCGGCGCAGCCCCAGCGCGATCCCTACGTGCCCGGCATACACGCGTGGCTACGGCGCGAGCGGCCGTGCGTCGCCGCGCGCTGCCGTCGCCGACGCCGCGGCCCCCGTTGGCCCCGCTCCCACGCTCGACGCCAGCAGCCGCGCTCGGCGCCCGCGGCGGAGCACGGCGCCGACGACCACGGCGGCAAATGCCGGCGCCGCGAGCGCGGCGGTCACGGCCGCGTCGTGCAGGCGGAACTCGGAATATGGGAGCAACATGCGCCTATTCCAGCGCGCACGTGAGCGCGGCGGCGAGCGGCGCGGCGTCGCCCGTCACGCGCAGGGCGGGCGGGCTGGCACACCACTCCGTCGCGAGCCACGCGCCGGCGCGCGGGTTCCGCCACCAGTCTTCGTCGAAGCGCTCGCGCAGCGCGTCCGCGAGCGCGCCGCTCAGCAGCGACGCGCGGAGCGCGTCCGCCACCGCGAACGGGGGGTCGAGGTCCGCGCCCGTGTCGCCACGGTCGGGTGCCACGCCGAGCGCGGTCCGCATCGCCTCCACGTGCACCCCTTCCAGTTCGCCGAGCGACACGGTGTCCCCGTATCCCGCCGCCGACACGAGGGCGCGCGCCGCGGCCGTGCGCACGGCGGCAAGCTC
>DASWUT010000097.1:0-4315 GCA_036401455.1 Gemmatirosa sp.
GGGCGCGCTGGCGATCGTTGCGCTCGCGCGAGCGCACGCGCCCGCGACCGTGCGATCGGACGTTCTCGATCCGGCGGCGATCACCGCCCGGTCGCCGCTCACGCGCCGTCTTTTCGCCGAAGGGCTGACGCGGCTTTACCACGAGTCGGATCCGGTCGAAGCCGCGCGCCTGTTCGAATCCGCGCTGCGCGAAGACTCCAGCTGCGCGATGTGCGCGTACGCCGCAGCCCGCGCGGACGTCGCGGTCGACATGGGGCTCTCGCGTCGCCTCCTGCGCACGGCCGTGCGGCTCTCCGGCCGGGTCAGCCCGGTCGAACGGCTCGTCATTCGCCAGTGGTGGGCGTCCCTCGGCAACGCGCCGGAGCACCTCGCCCTCGCTGACTCCCTCGCGGCGCGGTTCCCCGACGATCCGGAGGTCGTCCTGGCACGGGGTGGTGCGCTCGAGGTCGAGGGGCGCTTCGCCGACGCGCTCGCCTGCTACGCGCGGCTGCTGCGGGAGGCGCCGGCCGTGCGAGGGTTCACCTGCCCCCGGTGCGAGGCGTACGCGGCGGTCGTGCGTACGTACGGCGCCGCCGACTCCATCGATGCCGCCGTGCGCGCCGCACAGGAGTGGACACGGAGTGAACCGCGGTCGGCCGCGGCGTGGATGGGTCTCGCCTCCGCGCTCTCGCTCGCCGACCGGCCCGACGCGGCGCTCGCGGCGGTCGACGCGGCCGAGCAGGGGGAGGGACGACCGGGCGTCGGGGCGGACCTCCTCGCGCGCGCCGTACTGGCGTTGCGCGCCGAACGGTACGCCGCCGCGGACACCGCGCTCGGCGTGGTCGCCGCGAACGGGACACCGGTCGAGCGGCAGGCAGCACTCTGGTGGCGGGCGATCGGGTTGCGGTATCGCGGCCGCCCGCGCGAGGCGCTCGCGCTGGTGCAGGGCCCACTCCGTTGGAGCGAGGGGCGCGGACTCGCGCTCGCCGGCTATCCGCACACGCTGCTCGAGGGACAGCTGCTGCTCGAGAGTGGGCGCGCACGCGACGCGGCCGCGCTCTTCCGGGCGCTGAGCGTGCAGCGCGAACCCGAGGATTCGGGCATGCCGGGGATGATCGCGCGCAAGCGAGCGTGGGCGCTCACGCACGCCGGGACCGCCCTCGCCGCCGCCGGTGACACGGGCGCGGTATCCGCGCTCGCCGACACGGTCGAGCGCGAGGGTCGCGGGAGCGCGCTCGCCCGCGACCACCACCTACACGACTACCTGCGCGGTCTGGTCTGGGCCGCGGGCGGGGAGCCAGACCGCGCGCGCGCCGCCTTTCGGCGGGCGACCCTCTCGCGCACGCACGGGTACACGCGCCCGTCGCTGGCGGAGGCGCAGCTGCTCGTGGCGACGGGCCGCGCCCGCGAGGCCATCCCACTCCTCACCTTGACGCTGCGCGGCGAGCTCGAAGCGTCGAACCTGTACGTGACGCGCCCCGAGCTCCACGAAGCGCTCGCCCGCGCGTACGAGGCCGTCGGACGCCCGGACAGCGCCGGCATGCACTGGCGCGCTGTGGCGAACGCGTGGGGAGCCGGCGAGGGCGGGTACGGCGCGCGTGCGGATACCGCCTTGGTTCACCTGGCCAGGTACGGCCCACGCACCGCTCCGGCGGGGCGCGCGCGGCCGCGAGGAGGCGTACGCCGACCATGACGCGGTCGGTCACCTGCTCGCCGGACGCGTCCCTCCGGGGCGCCACGATGCGGCGCCGGACCGAAAACCAGTCCGACCGACATGGCGACCGCGTTGGCGCCGGCGCCGGGACCCGCCGCGTCGGTCCGCCGCCGCGTCGGTCCGCCGCCGCGCCGTCCGCAGCGCGACGGTACACCGCGCGACCCGCGGGGCAGCCGGGATCGGGCGAGGGACGCGCTTCCACCGTCACGATCGCGGCGGCGTTCGCACCCCCGCGCGTGGCGTCCCGAGCGGCGCGTTCGGTCCCGCGGGCGCGGGGACCGGAAGGATGTTCTGGTTCACGCGGAACCGATTCGTCGGATCGTAGCGCGCCTTGATTGCCGCGAGGCGGTCATAGTTGGCGCCGTACGCCGAGCGCACGCGGTCCTGCTCGTCCGCTGTGAGGAAGTTCACGTACGCGCTGCCCGCGGCGGCCCACGGTGCGGTGGCCTCATATACCCCACGCGCCCAGGCGATGAACCCTGTGTCGTCGGTACTGGCGTCCCAGCGGCCGTGCACGTTCATCACGAACTGGGCAGCCCGTCCTGCGTACGCAGTCGCGTCGGCCGGCAGCCGACTCACCGCACCGCCAACGTGCGCGAGGAAGATCTCGCACTGCGGCCCGGGCAGAGTCCTGGCCGCGGCCACGACGGCGTCGATCAGGCCGTCGTCGAGCGTGAGGAAGTCGTGCGTCTTCCAGTAGTTGCGCGCACCGGGGACGAGCAGCGGATCGAACAGCGCCTGGAAGTTCACGTACGGCATCGGGCCCACGGCGTCGGCGTGCGGCGTGCCGATCGCGCGCAGCGGTGCGAGCGCCCGGGCGGCGTCCGCGGCCGCGCCGCACCAGCACGTCGCGATCACGATGACTGGCTGGCCGTGCACCGCCTCGGCGAGGAACGGCAGCGGTGGCGCGCGTCGCAGAACCACCCACGCCGTGAGGGCGTCCGGCGCGTCGGCCACCGCGGCCCGGTACCGCCGCAGCAGTGCGGCCGCGTCGTCGAACGGGTGCACGATCAACCCGGCCGTGACCTCGGGTCCGACGGGATGCAGGTCGTACGTGAACGCCGTCACCACACCGAAGTTGCCGCCCCCGCCACGCAGCGCCCAGAACAGCTCGGAGTTCTCGTCCGCACTCGCCGTGACCCGCGCACCGTCCGCGGTCACGACCTCGGCGCGGTGCAGGTTGTCCACGGTGAGCCCGTACGCGCGCGAGAGCCATCCGTAGCCGCCGCCGAGGGTGAGTCCGGCGACGCCGGTCGTGGAGTTGATGCCGAGTGGCGTGGCCAGGCCGTACACCTGCGCCGCGGCGTCGAAGTCCGCGAGCGTGGCGCCGGGCTCGACGCGCGCGGTGCGGCGGGCGGGGTCGACCTGCACGCCGCGCATCGCCGCGAGGTCGATCAGCAGCGCGTCGTCGGCGAGCGCAAGGCCGCCGATGTTGTGCCCGCCGCCGCGCACGGCGACGAGCAGGTCGTGCCGTGCGGCAAAGCGCACTGCGTGCGCGACGTCGTCGGCATCGAGGCAGCGCACGATCACGGCGGGTCGGCGGTCGATCATGCCGTTCCACACGGCGCGGACGGCATCGTAGGTCGGTGCGTCGGCCGTGAGCAGCGTGCCGCGCAGCGTGTCGGCGAGGCGCGCCACCTCGCGACTATCGAGCCGCACGGACGTGCCGTCGCGTCGGCGGATCAGGAGGTCGGACATCGGGTCAAGTCCAGATGGGGCCGGGAACAAGCCCGCGGCGTGACGGCGGCCCCGTCCCGCTCCGCGGTCACGCGCGAGCGCTGCCGGCGGGCCGTGGGGTGGCGCCGCACGGGGGAGCCACGGCCCGGAACATCAGGGTGCCCAGGGCCGTCCGCTCGGCGCCGCCGCGGCGCGTCGACGTCACGATGCACACCCGGGTCGGCCTGTCAACCCAGCGTGGCGGGACTGTCGCACCGGCCGCGTCGTTCCTGAGCGGATCCGGTCCCGCTTCCCTCGCGCTACGCCGCGTCGTGTGCCGCACGTCCGAGACGGCGGGTCCGCGCGCGTCATCCGCGGGGCGCCGTCGCACTCACAGGCAGCCGGTTCCAGCCCCGCGCGAGCACCCGGATGTCACCCCGCCGGTAGCGGATCAGCCCACGCGGTCGTGCGTCATCAGGAGCCAGCGCGCGCACCTGGCTTCGATGCCATGCAGCCGGTGGCACGCGGCGCCCTGGGCCACCGGAGTACGATAGGAATACCATGATCGGATGGCCCTGCCCTTCGCCCCGACGATCCCCGCGCTCGACACGGCGCGCCTGACGCTGCGCGGGCACGTGCCTGCCGACGTCGCCGAGTGCGCCGCGATGTGGGCCGACCCGCTCGTCACCCGGCACATCGGGGGCCGGCCGTCGTCTGAGGAGGAGGTGTGGGCGCGGGTGCTGCGCTACGCCGGGCTCTGGGCGCTCCTCGGCTTCGGGTACTGGGTGGTGCGGGAGCGGGCCTCGGGGCGGTTCGTGGGGGAGGTGGGCCTCGCCGACTTCCGCCGCGACGTGACGCCGCCGCTCGGGGGCGCCCCGGAGGTCGGGTGGGTCCTGGCGCCGTGGGCGCACGGGCGCGGGTTCGCGACCGAGGCTGTCCGCGCGGCCCTCGCGTGGGCCGACGCCC
>DASWUT010000098.1:0-2134 GCA_036401455.1 Gemmatirosa sp.
TCCGCGACCGCCTGCGCGAGGACTGGTCGCCGGAGCAGATTGCCGGGACGCTGAAGAAGCACTATCCGGCGGGGAGCGCGATGCGCGTGTCGCACGAGACGATCTACCGGACCCTGTTCGTCGAATCTCGCGGCGTGCTCGTGTGAGTTCTCGCTGATCTGTCGCAGCTCTTCCCGATATTCTGTCGCACCCGGGGCGCGGGCGAGCAAGTTAGGCGGTGGCGGCGTCCTCGCCACCGCCGGTCAGTTCCTCGGGTTTGAGGTGGCGCGTGCGGTACGAGCGCCCGCGCATCGCGAAGTGCGCGCCGCGCTCGAGCAGCCGGTCCAGGATGGCCTCGGCCAAGTCGCCGTCGTGCAGGACCTGACCCCAGGCGGCCAGGGGTTTGTTTGTCGTCACGAGCGTGGGCCGCCGCTTGAGGTAGCGGTCGTTCACGACGCGGTACAAGACGTTCGCCGCGTCCGCCTTGTGCGCGAGGTAGCCGAGTTCATCGAGGACGAGCACATGCGGATGCAGGTACGGCACGAGCGCGGCGTCGAGCGACCCGAGCGCCGCGGCGTGCGACAGCTCGCCGATCAGCACGTCGGCCTCGACGAAGCGCGCTTCGTACCCGTGCTGGATCGCGCGGTACGCGATGGCCGTCGCGAGGTGCGACTTGCCCGTGCCCGTGGGCCCCGAGAAGATCGCGTTCCGCCCCTCGGTCACGAGCTCCACGCCGAGGTAGGTGCCGAGCATCTGGCGCCGGAGCGCCGTCTGGAAGGTGAAGTGGAAGTCGTCGATGGTCAGCAGCGCCGGGAAGCGGGCTGCGTGGACGGCGCGCTTGAGCCGCGTCTCGGCCCGGTGCGCGACCTCCTCGCTGATGAGCAGCTCGAGGAAGGCGCGGTAGCCCATGCCCTCCGCCTCGGCCCGGGTGGCCAGCTCGGCGTAGAGCCGCCGCACGGTGGGCAGGTGCAGGCGCTGGAGCATCGCGTCCAGGTCCCGCGGCGCCTCGGGCGGGTGTCGGGGCTCACGGCCGTCGCCATCGTTAGGCATCACGCGACGCGGACTCACGAGGCCACCGCGCCGGCGTCCACGGACTGCGCCGGCACGAGCCGCCCGATGTACTCCGCGCCGAAGAGCCGCTGCATGAGGGCGCGCTGCAGCACGACGCGGAAGGCGTCCTCGCCCACGCGTTCGAGCATGGCGAAGAGGCGCTCGACGCAGCCCTTCCAGGTGTAGGGCCGCTGGTGCACGAGCTCCGTCAGGTACGCCTCGCCCACGGGCCCCAGCTCCAGCAGCCGCTCGCGCATGAAGTAGAGCCGCTTGCGCTCGCCGTACACGTCGGCGAGTTGCGCCGCGCGCTGGCCGGTCAGATAGCTGATCGTGCCGACCAGCGGGAAGCGCGGGTGCACCGCCTCGTGTCGCCCGCCCGCGCAGATGATGCGCACCCGGTCCGGGTAGAGGTAGAGCGTCGCCGGGAGCCCGCACGCCTTGGCCGGCATCGCGTAGCGGACACCCTGGTGCGCGACCATCGCGGTCGGCCCGACCGTGACCGGCACCCTGAGGCCGTACGCGGCCGGTGCCGTGGCGAGCGGCTTGAGGCGGGCGCGCTCCTCGGGCATCCGCGCCGCGGGCGGCACGCCGGTCGCCCGCGACGGCCGCGTCGCGTTGACCTCGACGAGCCACTCGGCGAGCTGACGCGGCAGATCGCCGTCGAGGTCGACGAAGCGCCGGGCCTGGAAAAAGGCGCGCTTCACGAAGCCGACCAGATTCTCCACGCTGCCCTTCTGCTCGGGAGACCGCGGCGTGCACAGCTCGACGCTGAAGCCGTAGTCGAGGACGACCTGCGCGAAGGTCGCGTTCCACACGGGGCGGCCCTCCTCGCGGCGGAGCACGACCGTCTTCGGGTTGTCGAAGACGACGCGGAGCGGCACGCCGCCCGCGGCCTCGAAGCTGGCCAGCAGCGCGCGTACGAGCGCCTCGACCCGTTCGTTCGGCACGAGCACCACGTGCACGAAGCGCGACCACTTGAGCCGGTAGGCCGCGAAGTGCAGGCGCCGACGCTGGCCGCTCGTGAGGCGCGGGTCCGCCGTGCCGAAGTCGAACTGGGCGAACTCGCCGGCCACGCCCTCGAAGCGCACCATGACCTCGGCCGGGA
>DASWUT010000099.1:0-3009 GCA_036401455.1 Gemmatirosa sp.
GGCCGCGCCCGTTCCCGCCGACGGCGAGCGCCCGCGCGGGTGCCGCGCCGAGCGCGCGCACGAGCAGCGCCCGCCGCTCGAACGCGGTGAGCGGCGCGGTCGATCCGGCGAGCACCGCGGGCAGCTCGTGGAAGACCGCGACCGGCGCGCCGAGCCACCCCGCGCAGCCAGCCCGCGCGGCGCGGTCGAGCAGCGCGTCGCGCACGCCGCCCTGGCGCACGGCGACGAGCGGTAGCGGGGTGGTGGGCCGCCCCACGACGCAGAACGGCGCGGCGACGTGGGCGAGCAGGGCGGCGGGGTCGGGCGAGTGGACGAGGACGAGGTCGGCCACGGCGGGGGACGAAGGGCGGGGGGACGGCGAGGTCGGGCGGGCGGCGAGGTCGGGCGGGCGGGGCTCTCGCGTCCGCACGTTAGCCACCCACCCTGACACTCGCGACACCGCCCACCGTGGGCGCGCGGCTTGCACCCCCGCCCGGTCTTCCCAACCGACGGAGCGCGCGATGCACGACACCCCCGAGAACGACAAGAGCGAGTACACCGACACCGGCTTTCGCGACGGCGATGCGCGCCAGGGATTTGGCGACGATGGCGGCACGCGTGTCGGGCGCCCGGACGGGGTCGGCTCCAACGCGAGCGGCCAGCAGGCGGCCGGCGGCGCGCGCCCCGCGCCCCGCGACGCCCAGGGCGGTCACCAGGTGCCAGGCCAGCCGGGCACCAACACCACCCCCGTGCCCGACGGCATCGAGGGCTCCGAAATCGGCGCCGACGACGCCCAGGGGCAGCAGCAGTCGCGCGTGCAGGCCGCGGCCGAGGGGATCACGCCGGGCCCGGTTGTCGGCGACGACCGCACCACGTTCGACCTCTGACGGGCGCTCCGATGCCCAGCGCACAGGATCCACACGGTAAATCGCTCGGCATGGGCGGCGAGGCCGTCGAGGCCGTCCACGCGGCCCAGCAGAACGCCGAAGGGCACCCGGCATCGCCCGGCGCGGCCAGCCAGCAGAACGCGGCCGACACCGGGGTCGAGGGCGGCGCGAGCGCGGGCTCGCAACCGATCGCGGGTCGCGAGACGGAGCACGTCCCCGGCTACGGCGGCATGCTCGGCGCCGCCCGCACGAGTGCCGACGCCCACGAGCCCGTCGACCCCACGGGCGAGACGAACGTCGGCGGGGCGAAGGGAGCGTAGGCGGGCACGCCTCTGCGGGGCGCGCCCTCGCCCGGGGTGACAAACGCGCCCGACCGGGCTTGTCTTGTCCGCGTGCCCGCCCCCGCCGACGCCGCCATCCCCGACCTGCTAGCCACCGACGCCGTCCCCGTCTGCGCCCGCTGTGGTAGCACGTACGGCCCGCGCACGCTGCTCGCCGAGTGCCCCGCGTGCGGCGGACTGCTCGACCTGCGCGTCCCCGCGCCCGCCCTCTGCGGGGCCGACCTGCGAGCGCTGTTCGACGCGCGCCGCGCCGATGCCCACGCGCCGATTCCCTTCGCGGACGACGCGCACCGCGCCCGCCGTTCCGGCGTGTGGCGCTTTCGCGAGCTGGTCCTCCCCGGCGCTACCGACGCCGAACTCGTCAGTCAGCCCGAGGGCGATACGCCGCTCGTGCATCGCGCCGCGGTCACGCGCTGGGCCGGGCACGACGCGCTTCTCCTCAAGCACGACGGCTACAACCCGACCGGTTCGTTCAAGGATCGCGGGATGACCGCTGCGCTCACGCAGGCCCGGCGCGCCGGCGCGCGCGCGGTCGCCTGCGCGAGCACCGGCAACACGAGCGCCGCGCTCGCTGCCTACGCCGCATGTGCCGGCATCGCAGGGCTGGTCCTCGTGCCCGCGCCACGCGCCGCGCCCGGGAGCGACGGCGCCGTCCCGCAGGTCGCCCTCGGCAAGCTCGCGCAGACGCTCGCCTACGGCGCGCGCACGCTGCTCGTCCGCGGCGACTTCGACCGCTGCCTCGCCCTGCTCCGCGCGCACGCCGACACGCTGGGCGTCTACCTCGTCAACTCCGTCAACCCGTACCGCGTCGCCGGGCAGCAGAGCGTCGCCTTCGAGATCCTCCAGCAACTCGGCTGGACGGCGCCCGACTGGATCGTGCTCCCCGCCGGCAACCTCGGCAACACGTCGGCCGTGGGCGCGGCGATCCGCACGATGCGCGCGCTCGGCCTCGCCGGCCGCACGCCGCGCGTGGCCGCGGTGCAGGCCGCGGGCGCGGCGCCGTTCGCGCGTGCGTTCCGCGAACGGTTCGCGCACCGCCACGCCGTCGCGGCCGAGACCGTGGCGACGGCGATCAAGATCGGTGACCCGGCGAGTTGGGAACGCGCCGAACGCGTCGTCCGCGAGACCGATGGCGTCGTGACCGACGTTGGCGACGCCGAGCTGCTCGAGGCCAAGGCCGTGATCGACGCGGCCGGACTCGGCTGCGAGCCGGCGAGCGCGGCGAGCGTCGCCGGCGTGCGGCGCCTCGCGCGCGAGGGCGTCATCCGCCCCGGCGACACCGTCGTCGCGATCCTCACCGGGCACGTGCTCAAGGACCCCGGGCTGCTGCTCGACTACCATCGCGCGGGGAACACGGCCCCCGGCGCCAACCCGCCCGTCGAGATCGACGCCACGCCGGACGCGCTCGCCCGCGCGGTCGATGCGGCGATGGCCGACGCCGCGCTCGCCCGCGGGGAGCGCGCATGATGCCGGACGCCGGACGCCGCGCCCGCGTCCGCGTCCCCTGCTCGACCTCCAACCTCGGCGGCGGGTTCGACTGCGTCGGCGTCGCGCTCGACCGGTGGCTCGCGGCCGAGGCGTGGATCGAGCGGGGCGCGTCCGGGCCGGTCGTGCGGCGGGCGGGCACGCTGGCCGACCTCGACCGGGAGGGCGTCGCGGCCGGCGACGACCTCGTCGTCGAGGGCGCGCGGCTCGCGTGCGCGGCGGTGGGACGCACGTTGCCGGACGGGTTCACCGTCGCGGCCACGTCCGACGTGCCCGTCGGGCGCGGGCTCGGCTCGTCGGCCGCCGCGCTCGCCGCC
>DASWUT010000100.1:0-3504 GCA_036401455.1 Gemmatirosa sp.
CACGTTGCCGCTCAGTTCCATGATCGTTCGATCACCGTTCCGTCACCCCGCAAGTCCGCCTCACGAGGCCGCGGGGCCGGCTCGGGAGCACGCGGTTCGCACGACGCGTCCGCCGCCCGCGCCCGTTGCAGACCACGTTCCCTCACGCGCCACGGGCCGAAATACCCCCGCGTGCGGTCCGCGCGGGTCCGTCAGCTCGCGGACCGCGCGCGATCGATCTCGAACCGCAGCACGGTGAAGGTGTCGCGCGACAGCTCGGCGCCGATCTCGTGCAGCGCGAGTCGCACGGCGCGGTCGCGCACCGCGTCCGCGTCGAGCGTGGGATTCAGCGCGCGGACGACGCTCTCTAAGCGATCGATGTCCGCGACGACGTACGCGGCCAGTCGCTGCGCCTCGGCCACGTTGATGCCGGTCGCCCACGAGTGCGCGCCCGTGGCGATCCCCGCGTCCGGGGCGAGCCGCGCGATGGCCATGCCATCGAGCTGCACGTCGGTGAGCACCGGGCGATCGGTGTAGCGCGCAGCGGCTGCGCGGTCGATGCCGCTGGGAACCGCGGCGAACGTCGGCCGACCGACGCGGGGCGCCGGCACGGAACGCGGCGGCGCGGGAGCCGGGATCAACTGCCGGTCGTTCATGGCCATCGTCCTGGGATCTCGCCGCCGACACCGGCACCCAGCCCCGACGGACTGAAGATCCGCCGGCGTCGTACGGTGCGCGACGTTATGCACCACGGTCGAACCCGGCAATGCGCGCTGCTGCATTGCTACGGCGGAAGCATGTGATTCAGCTCACAGTTCTTGCCTTCGTGACACGTCTGCCGCCCGTCACGGCTACCAGATGTGCGGAACCGATTCCGCCGGTCGCACCATCGGGTCCCCGGGCACGCAGCCGAACGCGCGCGCGAACGCCGCACTGTTCGACAGCGGTCCGTTCGTCCGCCACCGGTCGGGCGCGTGCGGGTCGACGGTCACGCGCGTCCGCAGCTCCGCATCGCGCGAGTGGCCGCGCCACGACTGCGCGTACGCGAGAAAGAAGCGCTGCTCCGGGGTGTAGCCGTCGATCGGGCCCGGGCGGCCGTCGCGTGCGAGCGCGCGTTGCAACGCGTCGTACGCGGTGAGCACGCCGCCGTAGTCGGCGATGTTCTCGCCGAGCGTGAGGCGCCCGTTCACGTGGAAGGTGTCGACCTGTACATACGACGAGAACTGCCGCGCGACGCGGTCGGCCTGCTCGGTGAAGTGCACCGAATCGGCCGGCGTCCACCAGTCGCGTTGCGCCCCGGTCGCGTCGAAGTGCCGCCCCTCGTCGTCGAAGCCGTGCGTCAGCTCGTGCCCCGCCCAGCTTCCGCCGAGCGCACCGTAGTTGGCGCCGTCGTCGGCGGCCGGATCGAACGTCTGCGGCGCGAGCGCGCCCGCCGGGAAGACCATCTCGTTGAGCGACGGATTGTAGTACGCGTTCACGGTCGGCACCGTCATCCCCCACTCGGTCGTATCGACCGGCGCGCCGGGACGGTTGATGACCCGTCGCGATTCGAACGCGCTCGCGCGCAGCACGTTGAGCACGAACGCATCGTCGCGCACGTCGAGCGCGCTGTAGTCGCGCCAGTGCTCCGGGTACCCGACCTTCTCGCGCATTCGGGCGAGCTTGTCGAGCGCCTGCGCCCGCGTCGCGTTGGTCATCCACGCGAGGTGCCGCAGCCGCTCGCCAAACGCGGCGCGGATGTCGTCGATGACGGCCTTCGCCCGCGCGCGCGCCGCGGGCGAGAAGGTGCGCCCGACGTACGCCGCGCCGAGCGCCTCGCCTAACTGCTGGTCCGCGGCGCGCAGACAGCGCTTCCAGCGCGGCAGCAGTGCCGTCGCGCCCGTGAAGCGCGAGGTGAACGCGAAGTTCTCCTGCACGAACGGCGTGCTGAGCCACGGCGCCGCCTCGGCCAGCACGTGGTACCGCAGGTACGCCCGCCAGTCGTCGAGCGGCGCGGCAGCGATGAGGCTGTCGACGCGCGCGATGAACCCGGGCATCTCGACGTTGACCTGCGCGAGGGGCACGGTCGTGCCGCGTGTGCGCAGGTAGCCCGGCCAGTCCACATGCGGGGCGACGGCGTGCAGCGCGTCGAGCGACATCAGGTGATCGGTCGCGGCGGGATCGCGTTGCGCCACGCGGGTGAGCGACGCGGCGGCGAGCGACGTTTCGAAGGCGAGGACCCGCGCGGCCGCCGCGTTCGCCGCCGCAGCGGGCGCGCCCGCGAGCACGAACAGGCGCGCCGCGTGGGCGACGAACGCGTGGCGCGTCGAGTCGCCGGCAGGGCCGGTCTCGAAGTAGTAGTCGCGGTCCGGCAGTCCCAGCCCTCCCTGCGCGAGCGTCGCCACGTAGTGCGCGGGGTCGTGACGCCCGCCGGTCGCGTAGTACACGAAGGCCACGTCGACGCCCTGTCCCTGCAAATCGGCCACCGTGCGCGCGAGCGCCGCGCGCGACGACAGGGTATCGATCGCCTGCAGCAGCGGACGCACGGGCGTGAGCCCCGCCGACTCGGCCGCGCTCGAGTCCATGCAGGTGCCGTAGTAGGTGGCGAGCTTGCGTGGCGTGCTCCCCGCCGCGAGCGACGTCCGCTGGACCGCGACGTCGTCGAGCACGGAGCGTACGACCAGCTCGTTGCGGTCGCTCATGTCGCGGCCGACGCCAGACGATGCGTACGCGGCCGGGATCGTGTCGTGGGCCAGCCACGCGCCGTTCGCGTACTGAAAGAAATCGGTGCACGCGCGCGCGCCGCGGTCGATGAAGCGCACGTCGACGACCTTGAGCGGGATCGGGACGATCGACGCGGGCGCCGCGGACTGCGCGCGCGCCAGCGGAGCGCCGGCCGTGAGGACGGTGGCGAGCGCGGCGGCACGACGAGCGAGCGCGCGCGCGGCGCGGCGCAGGGCCGGGGGGAGCGAAGGAGCGAGACTCACGGCGGATGAGGCGGAGGAACGCCCCGCACCAGCCGCGGGGCCGCGCCTGTGCGGCGCCCGCGTATTCTACGGGTGCCGAGCGCTTTGCGCAGACGTCTGCACGGCCCGGAGCGCCGCGACCGCATCCGCGGCCGCGGACGACGGCACGAACACGTGATCGTGGTGAAACGCCGCGACGACGTTGGCGGGAATGCCCCGCGCGGCGAGTGCCGTCGCGACCGCCGCCGTTAGGCCGACGCCGTCGAGCGCGGAATGCACCGCGAGGGTGATGCAGCGCATCGGCGCGCTCGCTTCCAGCCCGGCGCTTACGGCGGCGCCCCGCTCCAGGATGAGCGAGACGCCCTCTGCCTCGCAAAACCAGCCGAGCGGGTCGAGCGCGTGGTACGCGTCGGCCACGTTCGCCGGAACGGTGCAGAAGACGTACTCCCCGGGCCGAAGCTCGGGAGACATCGCGGCGAGCATCGCCCGCGTCTCGCGCACGACGGCCACGGCGCGGTCGTCAGAGCGTGACGTCGCCCCCCGCGTCCGACGCGCGGAGGCGGTCGAGGCGCGTGCGCGC
>DASWUT010000101.1:0-5013 GCA_036401455.1 Gemmatirosa sp.
GACCCACCGGTCGAGCCGCCGGTGGTCGGCTGCTGCGCGTGCCCCGTCGACGCGGCGCCGAGCGCAGCGGCGAGGGTAAGGACCGTGAGCGTCGACTTCAATGTGCGATGTGCCATGTCGATCTCCTGCCGCGAAGCGGCGTCTGAAACGACGTACGTCCAACCCGTACGCTGGTAGCGGCCCCGTGACAGCAGCCCGTATGCCAGCGCCGTTGGGTTCCCAAGGATTCGGCCCCGGCACGCTCGGCCGTTCTCCCCTCAGGCGACCGCGGGCGCGGCGTAGACCGGGGCCGCGACGAGGGCGATCGCGCCGCGCAGACGGGGGTGCTCGCTCGCCGGTTCGGGGACGATCGGCGTGGCCGCGGCGGCCGTCGTGAGCGCGCGCGCCGCGATCGCGGCACGGATGATCGGGACGACGTGGTCCCAGGCCGCGGTGATCTCGCCGCCAACGACGATGCGCGCGGGATTGACGGTGTTGATCACGACCGCGAGGCCGATGCCGAGCCAGCGCGCCGTCTCGTCGAGCGCGGCCCGGGCGCGCGCGTCGCCATCGCTCGCGCGCGCGATCACGTCGGCGATCGTCAGCCCAGTGTCGTGGAGCAACTGGCGCGTGTGCGCCGGCGCGAGCTCCTGCCCCAGGTAGCGCGACACGGTCGCGAGGTTGGACGTGTACGCCTCGAGGCACCCCGTCGCGCCACACAGGCACCGCGGACCCGACACGGCGTTGAGCGGCACGTGGCCGAACTCGCCGGCCGTGTTGCCGTGCCCGCGAACGACCTCGCCGTTGACGACGAGCCCGACGCCGACGCCGTCCGAGACGGTCATGTAGGCGAAGTCGCCCGCATCGTGGCGCTGCCCGAGCCACATCTGGGCGAGGGCGCATGCGATCGGGGCGTTCTCGACGTGGACGGGAAGGTCGAGGGCGTGGGCGAGTGCGGCGCGCAGTTCCACATCGCGCCACCCGAGCTGCGGCGAGTACACCACGCGGCCGGTCCGGTGGTCGACCATGCCCGGGACGACGACGCCGACCCCCTCGCAGCGGGCCGCGCTGCGCGCGCCGCCGTGCGTGGCGAGGAGGCGGCGGACGCGGCCGGCGAGCTCGGCAACGAGCGCCGCCGGAGCGGTAATCGTGTCGAACGACTCGAGCGCGATGGGCGCGCCGTCGAAGTCGCTCAGCATGACGTAGGTCAGGCTGAAGCGAACGTCGATCGCGACAACGAGCCGGTCGCGCGTGCGCACGTGGAGCATCTTTGGCCGGCGACCACGCGGCGCGTCCACGACCGCGCCCTCGTACACGCTCCCCTCGCGAAGCAGTTCGTCGACGAGCGCGGTGACCATGCCGCGGCCGATGTCCATGCGGCGCGCGAGGTCGGCGCGCGAGATCGGCTGGTGCTCGCGGACGAGATTGAGCGCGATCTGGCGGTTGATGGCGCGCGGCGTCGCGCGCGTCGCGCGCACGAACCGCTGGGTGTCGATCTTCCGCACGGGGTCGGTGGGTAGCGGGTGCTCCGTGGAACGTAGAACCGATCGCGGCTGGTCGCGAACCCTCGCGCCCGCCCCATCGTGCCGCTTGCGTTCGCCTGGTACGACCCGTACACTGGCCGGGGAGTTTGTTAGTCCAACGAACAAATTGGGCGCGTGACGTGACGTCGAGCACCGCTACCCCGCCTGCCCTCGCGCCCGTTGCGGTGCGTGGTGCCGAACCGCTCGTTCTGCACGAGGATCGCTACTTCGATCCCGACCCGGCGGTTCGGCGCGTCGCGCGCACGCTCTACGACGAGGTGCGCGCGCTCCCGCTGGTCTGCCCGCACGGACACGTCGACCCCGCGCTCCTCGCCGACGACGCGCCGTTTCCCGAGCCGACGACGCTGCTTCTCGTCCCGGACCACTACGTGTTCCGGATGCTTCACTCGCAGGGCGTCCCGCTGGAAGCGCTGGGCATCGCGACGCGCGACGGCACCCCGGTCGAAGCCGACCCGCGCCGCGCGTGGCAACGCTTCGCGGAGCACTGGTATCTGTTTCGCGCCACGCCGACCGGGGCGTGGCTCACCCACGAGCTGTACGACGTGTTTGGCGTGCGCGTGCAGCTGTCGGCGGCTACGGGGCAGCGCGTCTACGACCAGATCGCCGAGCGACTGGCGAGCCCCGAGTTCCGCCCGCGGGCGCTGTTCGAACGGTTCAACATCGAGACGCTCGCGACGACCGACGCGGCCACCGACCCACTCGACGCACACCGTCGGCTCCGCGCGTCGGGGTGGGCGTTAGGCGGCCGTGTGCTGCCGACGTTCCGCCCGGATGCGGTGCTGCGGATCGCGGCGCCGGGGTGGGCGCACGCGATCGCCGCGCTCGAGCGCGTGCACGGCGCGCCGGTGCGCGACTTCGCCGCCTTCCTCGCCGCGCTCGTCGAGCGGCGCGCCTTCTTTCGCTCGCTCGGTGCGCGCGCGACGGACCACGCCGTCGTCGAGCCGTACACCGCGCGGCTGGACGACGCCGACGTTGCCGCGCTGTTCGCGCGCGCGCGCGCGGGGAACGCGACGGCGGAGGACCAGCGCCGGTTCGAAGCGCACATGCTGATGGAGATGGCGCGCCTCAGCACCGAGGACGGGATGGTGATGCAGCTGCACCCGGGGTCGTTCCGCGATCACAACGCGCACGTCGCCGACCGGTTCGGGGCCGACACGGGCGCCGACATCCCGGTCGCGACCGAGTACACGCGCAACCTGCGGGCGCTGCTCAATGCGTATGGCAACGACCCGCGCCTGACGCTGGTGCTGTTCACCCTCGACGAGAGCACGTATGCGCGCGAGCTCGCGCCGCTCGCGGGGCACTACCCCGCGCTCCGACTCGGGCCGCCGTGGTGGTTCCACGACTCGGTGAATGGCATGGTCCGCTTCCGCGAGCGCGTGACCGAGACGGCGGGGATCTACAACACGGCGGGGTTCAACGACGACACGCGCGCGTTCTGCTCGATTCCGGCGCGGCACGACCTGGCGCGGCGCGTGGACGCGAACTGGCTCGCCGGGCTCGTGGCGCGACACGTGCTCGGGCTCGGCGACGCGCGCGAGATGGCGCGCGCCCTCGCCTACGACCTCGTGCGCCGGACATACAAGCTGGACCGTGAGATGCCGGTGGACCCGTCCCGGTGAACCCGCTACTCCAGCTCGGCCGACCCGAGGGTGCCGGCTGCGTGGAGCCCGGCGCGCTCGCCGCGGGCGCGCCGACCGCCGTGCGGGTGACGCCGCACGACACGGTGGCGGTGGCCGTGCGCGCGCTCGCCGCGGGCACGACGGTCGACGTCGACGGGCTGTGCGTGACGCTCGTCGACGACGTGCCGGCGGGGCACAAGCTCGCGCTGCGGGCGCACGAAGCGGGCGAGCCGGTGAGGAAGTACGGCTACCCGATCGGCGCGGCGACGGCGCCGATCGCCGCGGGCGCGTGGGTCCACGCGCACAACCTCGCCACTCGGCTCGGCGGCCCGCTCGAGTACCGCTGGACGGGCGCTGGTGCAGGCGGTGACGATGCCGCGCGCGATCACGCGTTGGGCAACGGCGTTCACGTCCCGACGTTCGACGGCTACCGCCGCGCGGACGGGCGCGTCGGGACGCGCAACGAGGTGTGGATCGTGAACACCGTCGGCTGCGTGAATACCGCGGCCGAACGCATCGCGCGCACGGCGCGGGCGCGGTTCGCGGGGGCGCCGGGGGTGGACGGCGTGCAGGCGTTCGCGCATCCGTACGGCTGCTCGCAGCTGGGCGACGATCTGCAGAACACGAAGCGCATCCTCGCCGGACTCATGCGTCACCCCAACGCTGGCGGCGTGCTCGTGCTCGGGCTCGGATGCGAGAACAACCAGCTGGACGCGCTGCTCGCGGCGGCCGGTCCGGAGGTGGATCGATCGCGGCTGCGCTTCTTCAACACGCAGGATGTGGTCGACGAGGTGGACGCGGGCGTCGAGGAGGTCGGCGCGCTCGTCGCGGCGATGGCGCCGGACACGCGCACGGCGTGCCCCGCGTCGGCGCTGGTGTTGGGCCACAAGTGCGGCGGCTCGGACGGGTTCAGCGGGATCACGGCCAACCCGCTGCTCGGCCGACTCGCCGACCGGGTGGCCGCGATCGGCGGCCGCGTACTGCTCACCGAGGTGCCCGAGATGTTCGGCGCCGAGCAGGTGTTGATGGAGCGGTGTACGAACGAGGAAACGTTCGAGGCGCTCGTCGCGATGGTGAACGACTTCAAGGCGTACTTCCTGCGGCACGGCCAGCCGGTGTACGAGAACCCCTCGCCGGGCAACAAGGCGGGCGGGCTCACGACGCTCGAAGAAAAGTCGTTGGGCGCGATCCAGAAGGGTGGGCGCGCGCCGGTGCGCGACGTGCTGCGCTACGGAGCGCCGATCGGCGCCGCGTTCGGCGGCCTGTCGCTGCTCGAGGCGCCCGGCAACGACGGCGTGTCGTGTACGGCGATGGTCGCGAGCGGGGCGACACTGCTGCTGTTCACGACGGGGCGGGGCACGCCGTTAGGCTTTCCCGTGCCGACGCTGAAGGTCAGCTCCAACAGCGGAATCGCGGCGAAGAAGCCGCACTGGATCGATTTCGACGCGGGGCGGCTCCTGGGCGTGGAGGGGCCGGGCGGCGGCGTGACGCTCGACGCGCTCGCCGACGAGTTGCTCGCCGTCGTGCTCGATGTGGCGTCGGGGCGCGTGCCGACCAACAACGAGCGCAACGACGACCGCGAGATCGCGATCTGGAAGGCGGGGGTGACGCTGTGACCGACGCCGGACGGCCGGCGCTCACCCGCGCGCTCGTCGAATCGCCGGCGTTCCGCGCGCGCACCGACGTCGGCGTTCCGCCCGAGGGGTGGGCCGCGCTGCCCGAGCGCGCCGTGCAGTTCGGGACCGGCGCGCTGCTGCGTGGGCTCGTCGACGACGCGATCGACGTGGCCAACCGACGCGGCGCGTTCCGCGGGCGTGTCGTCGCGGTCGGCTCGACGGGCAGTGGGCGCGACCGCGCGCTCGCCGACC
>DASWUT010000102.1:0-8822 GCA_036401455.1 Gemmatirosa sp.
GACATCGCGCCCGGCGCGCGGGTCGTCGTCAGCACGGACACGTCGGCCGAGGACGTGCACTTCCGGGCAGGCTGGTTCGATCCGGCCGAGGTCGGCTGGCGCGCGGCGACGAGCGCGCTCAGCGACCTCGCGGCGATGGCGGCGCGGCCGCTCGGGCTTGTGCTGGCCGCGAGCGTGCCGCCGCGGTGGCGCGACGCCCTGCCCGAAATCGGTGACGGCATCGGGGACGCTGCCGCCGCCGTCAGCTGTCCGATCGTCGGCGGCGACCTCACCGGCGGCCGCGACCTCGTGCTCACCGTCACCGTCGTCGGCGAGGCAGAGCACCCGGTCTCACGCGGCGGCGCGCACGTCGGCGATGCGCTCTACGTGACCGGTCGCCTCGGCGGTCCGCGCCGCGCGCTCGAGGCGTTACTCCGCGGCGCGCTTCCAGACGCGGCCGACCGCGCGCGTTTCGCGCGACCGCGCGCGCGGCTGGCCGAGGCGCGCTGGCTGGCGGCGCATGGCGCGCGGGCGCTCGTCGACCTGTCGGACGGGCTCGTCGCCGATGCGGGGCACATCGCCGCGGCGAGCGGATGCGACCTCGCCATCGATCCGCACGCCGTCCCGCGGGTCGGGGGCGCGACCGTGGACGAAGCGCTCCGGGGCGGCGAGGAGTACGAGCTGATCTGCGCGGCGCCGCCGACGCTGGAGGCGCGCGCGTTCACCGCGACGTTCGGCCTCGAGCTGACGCGTATTGGTGCCGTAGTCGCGGCGTCGCCGGGCGGACCGCGTGTCGTGATCGCCGATGGCGGCGGGCGCGTTGACCTCCCCGGCGGGTACGACCACTTTACGCGCTGATGCGCACCCTGGCCGCCGCCGTCACGCTCGCCGTTGTCACCACCGTGTTCGCGCCGATCGTGCTGCTCGCCCATCTGCTGGGCGTGCGCGATGGCCCGGGCACGCTGTACGAGCGCATCCCGCGCTGGTGGGCGCGCAGCGTGCTCGCGGTGTCGGGCGTCGAAGTCGTGCTGCACGGCGCCGAGCGCGCGCGTAGCGGCGAACCGCGGGTGTTTGCGAGCAACCACGTCAGCTGGTACGACGTGCTCGTGCTCATCGCCTACCTGCCGCGCTACTCGTTCGTGGCGAAGGCCGAGTTGTTTCGCGTCCCGCTGTTCGGTCCGGCGGCGCGCGCGGTCGGGACGATTCCGATCGATCGGGAGAACCGCACGGCGGCGTTCCAGTCGTACGACGAGGCAGCGTCGCGCATCCGCGAGGGACGGAGCGTCGTCGTGTACCCCGAAGGGACGCGCGGGACGAGCTACGACATCCGGCCGTTCAAGAAGGGCCCCTTCGTCCTCGCGATCGCCGCGGGCGTACCGATCGTGCCCACGCTGCTGCATGGCACGCTCGAGGTGCTGCCGCGCGGCTCGCTGCGGTTGCGCCCCGGTCGCGTCGACGTACACCTGCTCGATCCCATCCCGACCGCGGGGCTCGGCTACGAGGCCCGCGCGGCACTCAGTGCGCGCGTGCACGACCGGCTCGCCGCCGAGCTGCACGACCGGTACGGCGTCGCGAGCGCGGCGGCCGCCTGAGCACTGCCTAACGGCCACGAGCGGCCCGATCCACGCCCGCCGCCCTTCCAACACGCACACCCCTTCGTTTCATGCCGAGCATCATCGACGTCCGCGCGCGCGAAATCCTCGACAGCCGCGGCAATCCCACGATCGAGGTCGACGTCGCGCTGGAAAGCGGGGCCGCCGGACGCGCGGCGGTCCCGAGCGGCGCGTCGACCGGCGAGCACGAAGCGATCGAACTGCGTGACAGCGACGCCAAGCGCTACGGCGGCAAGGGCGTGACGCAGGCCGTGCGCAACGTCGAGGAGCAGATCGCGCCCGCGGTGCGAGGCCACGACGCGACCGACCAGATCGGCCTCGACCGACTCATGCTCGAGCTCGATGGGACGGAGAACAAGAGCAAGCTCGGCGCGAACGCGATCCTCGGCGTCTCGATGGCCGTCGCGCGCGCTGCCGCGGACGAGCTCGGCCAACCATTGTATCGCTACCTCGGCGGGCCGATGTCGCGGCTCCTGCCCGTGCCGCTCATGAACGTGATGAACGGCGGCGCGCACGCGACCAACACGGTCGACTTCCAGGAGTTCATGATCGTGCCGCACGGCGCGGAGACGTTCGCCGAGGCGCTGCGGATGGGCGCCGAGGTGTTCCACTCGCTCAAGAAGGTGCTCGTCGGCCGCAAGCTCGCGACCGGCGTCGGCGACGAAGGCGGCTTCGCCCCGGATCTCAAGAGCGACGAGGAGGCGATCACCGTCATCCTCGAGGCGATCGAGAAGGCGGGGTACCAGCCCGGGACGCAGATCGCGCTCGCGCTGGATCCCGCCGCGAGCGAGCTGTACAAGAGCGGGACGTACACGTTCAAGAAGAGCGGCGCCGGCTCGCGCGACTCGGACGGCATGGTCGAGCTGTACACGTCGTGGGTCGACAAGTACCCGATCGTCTCGATCGAGGATGGGCTGGCCGAGGATGACTGGGAGGGCTGGTCGAAGCTGACGGCGGCGATCGGCGACCGCGTGCAGCTGGTCGGCGACGATCTGTTCGTGACCAACTCGGCCCGCCTTGCGCGCGGCATCGAGGAAGACGTCGCGAACTCGATCCTCATCAAGGTCAACCAGATCGGCACGCTCACCGAAACGCTCGAGGCAATCGAGCTCGCGCGTGCGTCCGGCTACTCGTCGGTGATCTCGCACCGTTCGGGTGAGACCGAGGACACGTTCATCGCCGATCTCGCGGTCGCGACCAACGCGGGGCAGATCAAGACCGGCTCCGCGTCGCGCTCCGACCGCGTGGCGAAGTACAATCAGCTGCTGCGCATCGAGGAGCAGCTCGGCGAGGCCGCGGAGTTCGCCGCCGGCGGCCCGTTCGGGCTGTGACGGCGCTGCGTTAGGCTGACCGTCGGGACACGCGTGTCGATCGCGGGGAAGCTGGCCTGGACCGCGGCCGCCGTCGGGGCGGCCGCGTTCGCGGTACAGGGCGGGGAGTACGCGACCACCGACCTGTGGCGACAGCGCGCGCGCGAGCGCGCCCTCGTCGCCTCGGTCGACGCGCTGCAGCGCGCCGTCGACTCGTTGCGGACGCTCGAGCGCCGGCTGCGCACCGACCCCGTGTTGCAGGAAACCGTCGCGCGCGAGGAGTTCGGGATGGTGCGCGGCGAGCGCGAACTGCTGTACCGGTTCACCGACCCGGCGCCGGGCGCGGCGGCCGCGACACCGTCCGCACGCGGCGATTCGGGCGGGGTTGACGCTCGGGGCTCGCGCGATACATTGCCTTCCACAACGACGCGGGGTGGAGCAGCCTGGTAGCTCGTCGGGCTCATAACCCGAAGGTCGCGGGTTCAAATCCCGCCCCCGCCATGCGAACGGGCCGGCTTCCCAGCCGGCCCGTTCGTTTCGTCAGGACCACGGTCCGCCAGGAACGTGGCGCAGGTCTGCCCGACGGCAGGGTAGCTCAGCTGGTCAGAGCGCACGACTCATAATCGTGAGGTCGAGGGTTCGAGCCCCTCCCCTGCTACATACAGAAGCCCGCGCACCGATACCGGTGCGCGGGCTTCGTCGTTCCCGGCCCACGGTGGCGAACACGCGGGCGCCGCGGCGCGCGCTCGCCACGCGTACGGGCATCGGGCCGTGGACCCGCACGTGGACCGCGCGTTGCTGGATGGACCGCGCACCGCGGCGGCGCCGGTCGTGGCGGAGCAGACACCAACGACAGCAGAGAGCGCGTCATGAGCGGAGCAGGACAGCGGGCCGGGCGGCTCGCGGGCAAGATCGCGGTGATCACCGGCGCGGCGCGCGGCATCGGGCGCGCGACCGCGGTGGCCTTTGCTCGCGAGGGCGCGGATGTGGTCGGCATCGACCTCGCGCATCGCGCGAGCCCAACGACCGACTTCGAACAGCCGACTCCGGACGACCTCGCCAGGACGGGCGAGCTCGTGCAAGGCGCGGGCGGTCGCTGGCTGCCGATCATTCTCGATCAGCGCGATATCGGCGCACTTCGGCAGGCGGCGGCCCAGGTCGAGCGCGAGTTCGGCGGGCTCGACGTGCTGTTCGCCAACGCGAGCATCCAGGCGTTCAAGCCCATCCTCGAGATGGAGGACGCCGACTGGCACGACCAGATCGACATCAATCTCACCGGGAACGCGAACGTGATCCGCGCGTTCGCACCGCTGCTCGTCCGCCGCGGCAGCGGGCGGATCATCGTCACGTCCTCGACCCAGGGCCGGCACGGGACCAAGCACGGCGCCGCCTACTCGGCCTCGAAATACGGCCTCATCGGCCTGGTCAAGTCGGCCGCGCTCGAGCTCGGCGAGCACCACATCACCGTCAATGCAGTGATCCCCGGGCTCATCGACACCCCGCTGACCCGGCACGAGTCGCGCTACGTCCAGGCGATCGAGGAATCGGGCCAGCAGCCGACCGGCGACGAGCAGAAGGACGAGGCGATGGCAGCCGCGGCGCGGCGCAAGCAGACGCCGTTAGGCGTTCCGTGGATCGCGCCCGAGGACGTGGCACCCGTCGTCGTCTTTCTCGCCTCCGATGACGCGCGGATGGTGAGCGGCGCGACGTACGACGTCACGGGCGGCGACAGCGCGCACGGCGTCTGAGTGCAGGGGCGGCATGCGCGCGCAGCCGCCCAACGCACGCGTCAGTCGCGCATCCAGTGGCAGGTGTATCCGTTCGGGTTGCGCTGCAGATAATCCTGGTGCTCGCGCTCGGCGCTGTACCACGTGGCGGGCGGCTCGATCGTCGTGGTGATCGGGCGCGACCAACGGCCTGACGCGTGCACGCGCTCGATCACCCGCCGCGCGGTTGCCTCCTGCTCGGCTGTCTGCGGAAAGATGGCGGAGCGATACTGCGTACCGATGTCGTTCCCCTGCCGGTTCTTCGTCGTCGGGTCGTGCAGGCGGAAGAACCAGTTCTCGAGCAGCGACTCGTAGCTCAGCACCCGCGGGTCGAAGACGATTCGCACGCTCTCCGCGTGCCCCGACTTGCTGTCGTGCGTGTCGTGGTAGCCCGGGTTCTTGAGCCAGCCGCCCGTGTACCCTACGTCGGTGTCGAGCACGCCGGGCACGGCGCGCAGAATCTCCTCGACGCCCCAGAAGCAGCCACCCGCGAGGACGGCAACCTCGGTCGTGGCGGGAGCCTCGGTGGAGGCCGGGCTGTTGAGCACTGGGCTGGTCATGCGTTCGTCGCTCCTCTGGATCGTGGTGATCTCGATGATACCCCGCTGGCGCGTGCGCGGACGTCGTGCGACGGGCTACCCCGTGTCTGCACGACGCTGGCCATGTTGGGCAGGCTAGACGGCGGCTGCGCGAGGGGCGTGTGCTTGACAGCCCCGGGCGCGTCGGCCTAGATCGACGCCGCGCGCCCGAGCGGACACTCGGGTGGTCGCTCCCGTGTCCCACACCGATCCTCGCCCGTGCGCCTCGATCCGCTCAGCACACGCTCCGTCACGCCCCGGCTTCGGCGCGAGCTGCGGACGGTGGCCGTTCTCTTGATCGCGGGGCACGGCGCGGCGGCACAGGCACCCGTCGATCGCGTGCACGTCTTTGCCGGCACGTCCAACTCGCGCTGGCAACTCTATCCCGGCGCGGCGGTTCCGTTCGGGATGGTCAAGCTGAGCCCCGATAACCAGGGGAACGTGTGGAACGGCGGTTACGAGTACACGGTCGCGAGCGTGGCCGGCTTCAGCCACCTGCACGCGTTCGGACTCTCGGGGCTCAGCGTCATGCCCGTGGTCGGGCCGCTGCAGGTCGACCCGACCTCGTCGCGGTTCCACACCGGCGCGGCCGACGGACCGTTCGGTGGGATGTGGACCGCGGGCTATCGGTCGCGGATCGACAAGGCCACGGAGCGTGGCTCCCCCGGCTACTACGCCGTGACCCTGCTCGACACCGATGTGCGGGTCGAACTCACGGCGACGACGCGCGTGGGGTACACGCGCCTCACATACCCCCGGTCCGACCAGTCGCACCTGTTCATCGACTTCGATTTCCCGACCGAGGAGCAGACCCAGATCCGCGCCGTCGAATTTCGTCAGACCGGCCCGGCCGAGTTCGAGGGACATGTTCGGCAGCGGAACCAGTACGCGGGCACGCACGACGTGTACTTCGTGTTGCAGCTGACGAAGTCGCCGGCTGCAGTGCGCACGTGGCAGAACGGTCCGTACACGGGATCCGAGACGAACTACGGCACCGCGTGGCGACGTCCGGTCACGGTCGCACCGCTCGCGGGTACATTCACGGGAGGTGCGGGCTCGGGCGCGGTGCTCGACTTCGCCACCGATTCGGCCGAACAGATGACCGTGCGAAGCGCGATCTCGTTCGTCGACCTGGCGGGCGCGCGCGGCAACCTGCGCGCGGAGACGGCCGATCTCGGCTGGCACTTCGACGCGGTAGTCGCGGCCGCGCGCGCGCGATGGTCCACGCTCCTCGGCGCGGTCGAGGTGTCGGACGAGAACCCGGCGCGCACGGACGTCTTCTACACCGCGCTGTATCGCACGGCCGCCGGCAAGAGCATCGTCAGCGACGCGGACGGACGCTACCGCGACGCGTCGGGCACCATCGCCACCCTCAGCCGGGGGGTTGACGCCGTGTACAGCTCGGACGGGCTGTGGGGCAGTCAGTGGACGCTCACGCCGATGTGGACACTGTTGCAACCGAGCGTCGCGGTGTCGATGGCGAACTCCCTTCTCGAGCTGCAGCGACGCGGCGGCTGGATTCCGACCGCGCCGACCAACCTGCG
Source organism: Gemmatirosa sp. (assembly GCA_036401455.1). Classification (GTDB taxonomy): domain Bacteria; phylum Gemmatimonadota; class Gemmatimonadetes; order Gemmatimonadales; family Gemmatimonadaceae; genus BPUI01. The sequence continues at coordinate 6,791 of DASWUT010000102.1, forward strand.
GTACGCGCCCGTGATGGTCGCGCAACATCAGGACGCGCTGATCGTGAGCGCGATCCAGAAGCGGTTGCAGGGGATCGACGCCGCGCATGCGTACGCCGCGATCCGACACGACCTCACGACGCCGGGCGTCGCGCTCGCCGACGGCCAGTATGCGGGCGACCGCCAGCTCGCGCCGTACCTTCAGCATGGCTACGTGCCGGACGAGGTCGGCCCGACATCCAACACGCTCGAATACGCGTACGACGACTACTGCCTGAGCGAACTCGCGCGGTCGCAGGGGCATGGCGCTGACGCGCGAACGTTCGCGACGCGCGCGGCGAGCTGGCGCCACCAGTTCGACGCATCGACCGGCTATGTACGGCCGCGCCGCGCCGACGGCAGCTGGCAGGCACCGTTCGACCCGATGCGGTACGGCACCGTCGGTGGGTGGAACGGTCGCGGCTTCGTCGAGGGCAACGCGTGGACGTACACGTTCTTCGTGCCGCACGACGTTCCCGGGCTCGTCGCGCTCGTCGGTCGCGAGCGCTTCAACCAGCGGCTCGAGGCGGGGTTCGCGCACGGCGACGTCGACCTGACGAACGAGCCCGGACTGCAATCGCCCTTTCTGTTCAACTACTCGGGCGAGCCGTGGCTCACGCAGCGGTGGACACGCAAGATCGTCGCGGACTACTACGATACCAGCCCGTATCGCGGTTGGCAGGGCGAGGAAGACGAAGGACAGCTCACCGCGTACTACGTGCTGCTCAGCCTCGGCCTGTTCGAGATGGACGGCGGCTGCTCCGCGCGGCCATCGTACGACCTCTCGTCGCCGGCCTTCCGTCGCGTCGTCGTCCACCTCGACCCCCGGCACTATGCCGGGCACGACCTCGTGATCGAGACCGATGGCGCGCCCGGCGACGTCTACATCCAGGCGGTGACGTTCAACGGGGTGCCGCTCACGGTGCCGCGCATCGACCACGCCGCCCTCGTGCGGGGCGGGGTGCTGCACTACACGCTCGGGCCCTCGCCTAACAAGGCGTGGGGAGTCATCGGTGCGCCTGACGCGGCCGGCGCCCGATGAGCGACGCGCGCCTGCCGCGCATCGGCGCCACCGCGATCTCGCGACGCGACGCGCTGACGCACATCGCAGGCGCCGCGGCGCTCGCGGCGCGCCCCGCACGCACGCTGGCGCAGGTCCGTGCCGCGTCGGGCGGAGGCGCGCATCGGCGCAGTTCCGCGTTCATCCCCGCATCCGATCCGCGTCTCACGTTCGAGGGGCGGACGGCACCGGGCCCTGACGGCTCGCGACGCATCGGCTTCCCTGGCGTCGTCCTTCGGTTCCGCACGGACGGCGCGCGGGTGACCGCACATCTCACCGCGTCGAGCGACGACGTGTACGTCGACCTGACCGTCGCCGGCGCACCAGCGCGGCGCATCCGGCTCACCCGTGGCGCGCAGGAAGTCGTGCTCCACGCCGGCGCAGCCGAGCCGCGCACGATCGCCCTGCTCAAGCGCACCGAGAGTTGGCAGGGCACGCTCGAGATCGCCGGCGTTCAGGTGGACTCAGGCGCGGTCGCGCCCGTCTCGCTCCCCGATCGCCGGCTCGTCTTCATCGGCGACTCGATCACCTGTGGGTCGTCGAGCGACGTGCCCGACGCATCGAGCACCGAGGACGGCGCGCAGACCAACGATGGCGCGAAGAGCTTCGGCCGCGTTCTCGCCGCGCGACTCGGCGCGGCATGCCACCTCGTCGGCTACGGCGGCCGCGGCGTGATCCGCGACTGGCAGGGGATCCGCGACATCGCGAACGCGCCCGTGTTCTACGAGCGCGCGATGCCCGATGAACCTGCCGCGCTGTGGGACCACCGCGCGTTCGTGCCCCACGCCGTCGGAATCTGCCTCGGCACGAACGACTTCAATCAGGGCGTCCCCGACCAGAACGAGTTCGTGAACGCCTACGTCGACTTCGTGCGCAAGGTGCTGCGCGACGCGCCCGGCGCGGTCCTGTTCGTGATCGACTCGCCGATGACGGCCGACTCGGTCGCGCTCGGGC
>DASWUT010000103.1:0-6128 GCA_036401455.1 Gemmatirosa sp.
CTCGCGTTGTCGCCGTACTCCGACGAACTCCCCGCGTGCACGTACGCCGCGACCCCGCGCGCCTCCAGCCGCGCCAGCAGCCGCGCGGTGAACAGGAAGTTCGTCTGATAGATGAGCTGCGGGTCCGTCTCGAACGAGTACGCCCCGTACGCGATGCAGTCGAAGATCGTGCGCGGCCGGACCTCGTCGAGCAGGCGGTCGAGGTTCGACTCCACGAGCAGGTCGGCCTGCCGCACGTGCGTGCCCGGCAGATCGTCCAACCGCCACGCCGGCAGCCGCGTCGCCGTCGCGTACACGTCCTCGCGTGCGCCGAGCAGCGTGCGCGCGAGCACGGCTCCGACGAACCCGCTCCCGCCGAGCACGAGGATCGGGCCCTGCAGCTGCTTGATCTTGCGCGCGAGCTCGACGGCATCGCCCGCCGTGCCGTCGTGAGGCGCGCCGCGGAGCGTGGCCGTCACGCGTCGATCGCCGCGAGAATCGAGTCCGCGTCGAGCCCGGACTCGCGCCGGTGGAATCGCTGCGAACCGTACCGCCCCGACACGTACCCGCGCGCGCACCGGTGCGTGAAGCGCCGCGGCGCCTCGCCGTCGAGCAGCAGTCGGTGGGCGAGCAACTCGCCCGCGCTGCCCCGCGCCACGTGCTCCTCCACGACGACGAGGTGCTCGCTCCGCCGCAGGTCCGCGAGCAGCGCGTCCGGCAGCTCGGCGAGCGGCAGCTCCGAGAGCACCCAGATGGTCGGCCGGCGCGCCGCGTCGAGCGCCGCACACGCCGCGATCAGCGGCGACACGACGGGCCCGACCCCGATCACCGTCGGCCCATCACCCTCCACCACGCGCCGCCACGGCGCGTACGCGGGCAGCGGCACGCCCGTCGGATCCTCGGCCAGCCCGAGCCGCAGGTACGCCGGATGGTTGAACGTCCCGAGATGCCGCACCACCGCGCCGACGTCCGCCGCGAATGCGGGCACGAAGACGTGCATGTGCTGCAGGCAGAGAAGCGCGCCGTAGTCCTCGAGCGCGTGATGCGTCGCCCCCATCACGCCGTAGCCGTAGCCGCCGCCGTTCCCGACGAGTCGGGCCGGCAGGTCGTGCAGACAGATGCCATTGCGGATCTGCTCGTACGGCCGCGCGTAGACGAACGGTGCGATGCTGTACGCCCACGGCCGCAGCCCCGCCCGCGCCAGCCCGGCCGCGGTCGACACCATGTTCTGTTCGGCCACCCCCGCGTTGATGAACCGGCTCCCCATCGCGTCGCGCAGCGGCTCGAGCGCGCGGTAGCCGAGGTCTCCCGTGAGGAACACCACCGAGGGGTCCGCCGCCGCCTCGATCATCGACTGGCAGAACGGATTACGCATCGTGCCGCACCGCGCAGGGGTGATGCGCCATCACGCGTCCGCCTCGTCCGATGTCGCGCCGTCGAGATCCGCGAGCGCGTCGGCGTACTCCTCCGCCGTGAGCGGGCGGTAGTGCCAGTCCATGCGGTTTTCCATGAACGAGACACCGTGCCCCTTCTGCGTGCGCGCCACGATCGCGAACGGTCCGCCGTCCGCCGCTTGCGCGAATGCGTCGGCGAGCGCCGTCGTGTCGTGTCCGTCGACGACGACCGTGGGCACGCCGAACGCTCGGAACTTCTCGTCGATCGGATCGAGATCGGCGACCTCGCGCGTCGTCCCGAACCCCTGCAGTCCGTTCACGTCGACCACGAGCGTGAGCGGCACTTGATGGTGGCGTGCGAAGATCAGCGACTCCCAACACGACCCCTCGTTCCACTCGCCATCCGACGTGAGGCAGACCACGCGCCCGCGTTCGCCCTTGATCTGCTTTCCGAGTGCCAGCCCGTTCGCCAGGCCCAGGCCATGACCGAGGCTCCCGGTCGCGAAGAGCACGTCCGGGATGCCCGTCGTCGGCGGGTGGCCGCTCAGCCGCGTGTCGTCGCGATGAAACGTCGCGAGGTCGTCGTCCGTGAGGCGCCCGCACGTCCAGAGCGTGACGTAGAACGCCCCCGCCGAGTGCCCTTTCGAGAGCACGAACGAATCGCCGGGTTGGAGCGCGCCGTGGTACAGCGTCAGCAGGATGTCGAGCGCCGACAGGTTGCCGCCGATGTGCCCGGTCTTGGCCTCGTAGTGCATCCGCAGCAGGCGCCGTCTCGCCATGCTGCGGAGGGACGGCGTGACCGCGGGGTGGGCGGACGGGGGCATCAGCAACGTGGAGGTCTCCAGGGACGGCGGCAGGCGCGACGTTCGCCCACGGAACCTAACGTGGACGGGAGCACCGGTCGCCGCGCGCTGAGCTCCGACGCGTGTCGCCGCGCACGACGTGGCGCGCCCACATCCTGTTGGCGCACCACCACGGGCGTCAAGACGGCGAGCGATTCGGTCGCGTATCGCTGGTAATTGATCGGCCAGGAGCACCGGTGACACGAAACCGGTACACGCGCAGCATCTCGCTCCGCTCGGGCGTGCGCGTGTTGCGTAGCGGCAGTGTCACGAGCGGCTGTGCGTCATCGGGGCGTCCGATTCCGACGCGCTGCAGGCACGCCAACATCTCCGCCGGTACCGCGAAGTTGACGACCATGTACAGCGGCCGTCCGGGCGCCAGATTCGCCTCGCGAAGCAGATAGCAGTTGCGCCCCTGCTCCTCCGGGCGCGACGAGAACCAGAGCCCACCCGGCGACGTGCCCCCGAGCAGATACACGAGCCCCGGAACGTCGTACAGGCCGAGGATCGCGTCGCGCGGCCGAAAGCCGGAGCCGCGCAGCGCACGCGCTACCGAGTCCACGAGCGGCGCGGTCACCGGGTCGACGTACACGCGCCCGACCGCCGGGTCCACGTCCCGCAGCAGCGCCGTCTGCTGATACCGCGGGGCACCGAGCCGGTACGGCTGCACGACGAACCCACGCATCAGCTCTGCCCCAGTTCCTATCAGCATCGCGGCCGCCCCGCCGTACGCCACGGCGCGCAGCGTCGCCACGCCCGCCACGCGTTCGAGCAGCAGGAGGCACGCCGCGAACCAGGCAGCACCGTGGAACGCTGCCTGTCCGTAGAGCGGGTTGTTGGTGCCTGCGGCTGCGACGAGCGGCAGCGCAATCAGGAACCCGAACAGGGCGACGTCGGGCATCCAGGACGCTGCGTCGCGCTCGACGCGCGACGATCGCGTCGCATCGGCCCGCCGCGCGACGTACACCCCGAGCCAGAGCGCCGGGATCGTCAGCAGCCAGCAGAGGTAGAGCGGCGTCCGCTCGAACACGCGGACCGATGGATCGAGCAGCCCACGCGACCGCGCCTGGTGCACCAACCAGAGTGCGGCGAGCACGAGGCACACGAGCAATGCCCCCGTCACCAGGCGCGGGGTCGACCGACCCGCCGTCTTCCGCGTCGCGACCCACCCCAGCGCCCCCACCGTCAGGTACCACGGCGCGAGGCGTACCGCGAGTCCGACCAGGCGCCGCGAGTCGCTCACGTAGCCCGCGACCAGCGCCCCCGAGCCGTGGCTCGTCGCGGCGATCACGCGAAGCTGCTCGCGGAGTTGCGCGAGGTACTCGCCGGGCGCGCGGACGAAGGCGAAATACGCCGCCAGAGCGATGGCCGCACCCGCCGCTGCCGCACCGAGCCACACTGCGACTCCTGCCCACGACCGCGGCCGGCGGACCACCAGGGCGAACGCTCCGGTCGCGATCACGAGGGCCACCGCGGCAGGGGGCTTCGCAAAGAACTGAAACACGAGCAGCGCGCCGATGCCGACCGCGGCGGCGAGCGTGCCCGGGCCGGCGCGGCTCGGCGCGCGCGGATCGGCCACCGTCCACAAGACCAGCGCGGCCGTCGCGTATACCGCGACCAGCGTACACGTGTTGTACGACGGCGTGGGAGGAAAGAACCCGTACATGAACAGGCCGCCGAGCGCGCACATCGCCGGCAACAGCGTGCCGCGCGCTGTCAACGGGCCCGCGAGCCCGCGCGCGCGCACGAACCGCGCGACCGCAGCCCCGAACATCAGCGTCGACGCCAGGATCACGGCAGCCGACACCAGCCGCCACGCACCGAGCCCGAGCTCGCGCCGCCCGGCCAGGGTGACCATCACCTGCGCCCAGTCGCTCACGACCTCGACCCGCGCCTGGGCGGGCCGCAGCCCGAGCAGGTAGTAGCCCTCGTCGGTGAGATCCAGGCCGCGGTTCCGTCCCCAGAACGCGACCGCCGTGACCGCCGCGACCAGCACCCACGCCAGCGCCGCCAGCATTCGGGAGGCTCGCGGCTGGCGGTCGGTAGTGCCGGTCGTCACCTACCGGGCCGTCGCCGCCATGTCGTGCCGCGCCCCGAGTTCCGTGTCCGCCGCGCGTGCCGCGCCGAGCACCCCGTCCAGCACTTCGAGCGCCAGCTCCGCCCGCCCGAACGGCGCGCTCACCTGCACGCCCTGCACGACCCCCCGTACCTGCGCCAGCATCTCGCGCGCGATCGCGATCCCTTCCTGCACCGCGTGCTCCTTGCTGCGCGCATTTGCCCGCCGCATGCGCTCCAGCACGACCTCGGGCACCGTCACGCCCGGCACCTCGTTGGCGAGGAACTCCGCGTTGCGGGCCGACACCAGCGGCCAGATCCCCGCCACGATCGACGGACGCGCGGCGCCTAACGTGCGGTCGACGTCCGCCGCGAACCGCTCCAGCTGCTCCGCGTCGAACACCGGCTGCGTGATCGCGTACTCCGCCCCCGCCTCGACCTTGTAGCGGAACCGCTCCAGCTCGTGCGCCGGGTCGATCGCCGCCGGGTTCACCCCCACGCCGATCGCGAACCGCGTCGGCGCGCCGATCGACCCGCCGCTCGGGTCGAGCCCGCGATTGAGCTGCGCGACGAGGTTGGTCAGCCCCACCGAGTCGATGTCGAACACCGCCGTCGCGTCCGGGTACGGCCCCATCTTCGGCGGGTCGCCCGTGATCAGCAGCACGTTGCGCAGCCCGAGCGCCGCCGCGCCTAACAGATCACTCAGCATCCCCAGCAGGTTGCGGTCGCGACACGCGTAGTGCGTCACCGCCTCGATCCCGCCCCCCTGCTGCTCGACGAGCAGCGACGTCGCGATCGCCCCCATCCGGCTCTGCGCCCGCGGCCCGTCGGGTACGTTGATCGCGTCGACCCCCGCCGCGCCGAGCTTGCGCGCGTCGGCGACGAGCTTGCCCGTGTCGACCCCGCGCGGCGGCACGATCTCGACCGTCGTCACGAACCGTCCCTCGGCCAGCGCCGCCGCGAACCGCGACCGCTCGGCGAACGGCACCGGCTCGACCCCCGCGGGACGCGTGACCGCCGCGGTCCCGCGCGCCGGCGTCGCGGCCGCCGGCTTCGGCGCCGACGCGGCGACCGACGACGCCCCCATCGCGCGTTCCACCCGCAGCGACTGGCTCATCGCGCGCACGTGCTCGGGCGTCGTGCCGCAGCACCCGCCGACCACCTTCGCTCCCGCCTGCACCAGATTGCGCGCGTACGTCGCCAGGTACTCCGCGCTCGCCATGTACATCCGCCGACCGCCGACGTCGCGCGGCAGCCCGGCGTTCGGCATCGCGGAGAGCTTGCGTCGCGTTACCGCCGCCATCTGCTCGATCGCCTCGAGCATCGCCTGCGGCCCCACCGAGCAGTTGAGCCCGACCACGTCCGCGCCCCACCCGTCGAGCGCGCGTGCCACGTCGGCCGGCGTCGCACCGTACGGCGTCCGCAGGTCCGTCCCGACGGTCATCTGCGCGACCACCGGCATCGCCGGATCCACGTCGCGCGCCGCGCGGATCGCCTGCTCGATCTCGATCAGGTCGCCAAACGTCTCGAGAATCACGCAGTCCGCCCCACCCGCGGCCAGCGCCGTGATCTGTTCGCGGAACACCGCGCGCGCCTCGTCGCGGCTCGTCGGCCCGTAGGGCTCGATCCGTACGCCTAACGGCCCGACCGCGCCCGCGACGAGCACCGTCCGCCCGTGCGGCGCCGCGTCCGCCGCCGCCCGCGCCAGCGCCGCGCCGCGCCGGTTGATCGCCTCGACCTGCGTCTCCAGCCCGTACTGCGCCAGCTTCACCCGGTTCGCGCCGAAGGTGTTCGTCTCGATCACCTCCGCCCCGGCCGCGACGTACGCGTCGTGCACCGCCCGCACCAGGTCCGGCGC
>DASWUT010000104.1:0-13695 GCA_036401455.1 Gemmatirosa sp.
GCGCAGCTCGAGACTCATCACCGCGCGTCCGGGAATCACGTTAGGCGCACCGGGCTCCGCGCGGATCTGGCCGACCGTGCCGACCTGCCGGCCCGGCTCGCTGCGGACGACGCGGTTGACCATCTCGATGAATCGCGCCGCGCTGAGCAGGGCGTCGTGTCGGCGGTCCATCGGCGTCGTGCCCGCGTGGTTGGCGAACCCGTCCACCGTGACCGTCCACTGCCAGATCCCGACGATGCCCTCGACGACGCCGATGTCGACGTGTTCGCGCTCGAGCGTGTCGCCCTGCTCGATGTGCAGCTCCAGGTAGGCCGCGAGGTCGCCAGGGCGTCGGCGGGCACCGTCGAGCGTGGTGGGGTCGCCACCGAGGAAGGTGATCCCGTCGCGGATCGTCTTCCCGCTGACGGCCACGCGATCGAGTTCGCGCGCGGGGAACTCGCCGGCGGCGATGCGGCTTCCGACGAGGCCGCCCTCCTCGTTCTGCCAGACGACGACTTCGAGCGGGTGCCGCGTGACGATCCCGTGGTCACCGAGCGTGCGGACGACCTCGATCGCGGCGAGCGTGCCGAGCGGCCCGTCGTAGTTGCCACCCGAGGGCACCGAATCGACGTGTGAGCCGAAGAGAATCGGCGGCCGGGCCATCTCGCGCCCGGCCCGCCGGCCGATGATGTTGCCCGCCGCGTCGAGTCGCACGTCGAGTCCCGCGGCGGCCATCAGCCCACGCACGTACTGACGGCCGTCGCGGTCGGCGTCGCTGTACGCGGTACGGGTCACGCCGCCCTGCGGATTTCGCCCGAACGCGCCGAGCGCGCCGAGCCAGCCGTCGAGGCGTGCGCCGTCGACGCGCGGCGCGGGCGCGAGCGACGGATGAACGTTAGGCAGTCGCGTCCGTCCAACGGCGAGGGCGCCGGCGGCGAACGCCAGATCGCGGGCGAACTCGCGGCGGCGCACCGTCAGCGCCCCCCCGCACGCGCCGAATCGGCGCGCCCCGCCGCGGCGCGCGTCGAGTCGACGACGACCTGCCCGCCCTTCATCACCCAGCGCACGCCGTGAATCACGGCGTCGATGTTCGTGAGCGGGTCACCGTCGACGGCAACGAGGTCGGCGTACGCGGCCGGCGCGACCACGCCAAGGCGCCCCCGCATCCCGAGCAGTGCGGCGCCCGTCGTCGTCGCCGCGGCAAGCGCCTGCGCCGGCGTCATCCCCGCCTTCACGAACCACGCGAGCTCGCGCGTGTTCTCGCCGAATCCGGTGAACACGGCGTCCGACCCCATCGCGATCGGCACGTGCGCGCGCACCGCGCGCTGCAGCGTTGCGAAGTTGCGCGCCACGTACGCCTCGAGCCGGTCGGCGGCGGCCTGGTCGTAGCCGTACTCGGCGCGGTGCGCGATGTAGTAGCGGTTGTGTTCGACCGTCGGCACGTAGACCGTGCCGCGGCGCGCCATCTCCTGCAGCGTCGCGTCGTCCATGTCGGTCGCGTGCTCGACCGACTCGACACCGGCGCGCACCGCGTCGCGGGCTCCGTCGGGGCCATACGAGTGGACCGCGATGCGCTTGCCCGCCCGATGCGCGACATCGGCCGCGGCCTTGATCTCGTCGTAGCCGAACGTCTGGAAGCCGGTCACGTCCTGGTCGCTTCCGGTCGACGCGTACATCTTGACCCAGTCGGCCCCCGCCGCGAGCTGCTGTCGTGCGACGCGCTCGACCTCGGCGACACCGTCGGCCTGGCCGGGTCCCGGGGGCGGCGCGCCCGGACGGTACGGCGTGCTGGTGATCTGCAGTCCGTAGCCCGCGACGAACATCCGCGGTCCGACCATCGCGCCGCGCGCGATGAGCTCGCGCATCGCGAGGTCGGTGTACTCCCACGAGCCGAGGTCGCGTACCGTCGTCACCCCGGTTTCGAGCGTGCGGCGGGCGTTCTCCTGGGCGAGGAAGACCGTGACCGCGGCGCCGAGCGTGCCGAGTTGGGCCCACGGCCGGGTGCCGGGCGCGCGGTCCCAGTAGAAGGTCATGTGGGTGTGCGCGTCGATGAGCCCCGGGATGCCGGTATAGCGGCGCAGGTCGATGACCCGTGCGCCGGCGGGTACGGCGCCGTCACCGGCGGCGACGCGCGTCACGTGGTCGCCGTCGACGATGACGACCGCATCGCGGATCACCGCGCCGGTGCCATCGATCAGCCGGCCGAAACGGATCGCGGTGGACGCGGCGGACGCCTGCGCGCGGCCCGCGACACTCCCCCCCGCGATCATGGTGGCGACGAGAACAGCGTGCGATGGACGGGAGAACACGTGGCGCATCGTGGTGGGTGGCCGAAGGAGCACGGAAGCAAACTACGCGCGCCGGACCCGCGACTCCCACCGTAACCGGACGGCGGGGCCGGCGTCCACACGATCGCGAGCTGGCGGTAACTCCTTTGGCCGCAATCGCTTTGGTGCACAGTCTGTGTCGTAGTGGCGACGTGCGTCGTCGTTAGGCGTTCCCCCGTCGCGGCGCGCACTGCGGCGCACCGTCGACGCCCGTCGTTGACCCGCGAGTCGCCCCGTGCCCAATCCGCCCCGCCCCGCCCCGCGCCGCGGCGCGGTACTTCCCCTCGTTTGCATCCTGCTGACCGTGCTGCTCGGCGGACTCGCGCTCGCCGTCGACATGGGGCGGGTCTACGTCACCGCGGCCGAAACGCAGGCCGTGGCCGACGCGGCGGCGCTCGGCGCGGTATCGGCGTCGCAACTCCGGCCGTCGTATGCATCATCGTACGCACCCGCGCGCGCGCAGCAGTTGGCCGTGCGCAATCGCGCGGCAGGCACGCTGGGGAGCGTCGCGAGCGGCGACGTCGTCCCGAGCTTCTACGACCCCGTCGCGAACACGACCACGGCGACCACGTACTCCGGCACGGTCAACGCCGTGCAGGCGACCGCACCCGCCACCGCGCGCTACGTCATCGCGGGCGGCCTCGGGCTTACCCCGCCCACGGTCGCGCGGTCGGCGGTGGCCTGGATCGCGAACGTGAACGGCGCGGCCTGCGTGCGTCCGCTCGCCCCGCCCTACACGCGCATCTACGAGGACGCCAACCAGCTGACCAGCCGACCGTACAGCTCGCAGCACCAGTACGCGCCGGACGTGACGCAGGCGCAGATCGCCGCGCTGTCGCCGGCCAATGGCGTGCCGACGTCGTACCGCACGTTCGTGCTCATTCCGCCATGGCAGCGTGAGGCGCAATGGGACTCGGCCGGCGAGCCGAACACCGGGTCGTGGCACACGATCGACTTCGGCGGCGCCAACGACTACTCGTCGATGACCAACAACATCAGCGCAGCCGTGGGAAGCGCGAGCTGCGCGGGGTCGACGAGCTCCGTCGGCGGCTACCTCCACCCGTTCTCGTGGCATCTGTGTAACACCTGTACGGACACGACGACCCTGCTGAACTACGCGCAGCCGGGCTTCGTACAGCTCTGTAACCGCACGGGGAATGCGCCGGACGCGACGTGTCGCAATGCGGACGGCTCGGTCGGCGTGGCGACCCGGATGGCGCTCTCCGACTCGATCCCGAATCCCAACGGTCCGTTCTCGCAGAGGGTGCGGATGGTCACGCAACTCCGGCTCATGTGCTACTTCCAGAGCACGACCGACGTCTGCGCGCCCAACCTCGTGTCGGACGGCGCCGGACACACCCAAACGTGGCAGATGCCGTCGGCGTCGCCGGGCAGTCCGCCCGTGAACTCGGGGTACCCGGCGGGCACGATGGTCATCCTCCTCGACGCGCCCGTGTTCGTCGACATGACGCCGGACGTCACACTCGGCAATTCGATCAGTCTGTCACAGCGCCTCGTACTCGTGAAGTGAACGCACCGCGCCCGGCGGGCGTGTTCAAGGCGGCAGCTGACGACGTCCGCGCGCCCCAGTTGAGCCGGTACGCTCGCCGTTGCGTCGCCACACCCCCGCAGCGCCCGGCGACGCGGGCCGCGGCGCTTGACGTTCGGGATACGTGTCATAGTGTGGCGAAGTCGCGCGACGCCCCGCCCGCGGCCGACCGTTCACCGGAGCCCCGATGCCCGAAACCACGTCCGTCGCCCCCGCGCCGCTCGCGCCGCCCGCCGCTCGCCCCATGGTTCAGAGCCCGCTGACGCTCGTCATGCCGATCAAGTCGGCAGACGACGCCGCCCAGCTGCGCACGCTGCTCGCGCAGCTTCAGGGCGCGCCGGCGGGCATGAACCCGATCGTCCGTGCCCTCGACGCGCTGCGCACGGTGCATTTCGCGCGTTTCGTGTTCATGGAGCAGGACACGCGGCTCGCCGTGATCACGACGTACGACGGGTCGTTCGAGACGTACATCAACGACTTCATCGACGAGATCGGCGACGTGTTCAACGCGCTGCTCGCCCACGTCGACGGCGCACCGCCGCTGCCGGTACAGCAGCACCGGGCGGAGTTCCTCGCCTACGTGCAGGCCAACGACCTGCGCTGCCTCGAGCCGTTCTACAGTTCGTATCCCACGGCGACCGTGCTCGACGTTCAGGCGGCGCTCGCGGCGTAAGGCGCGTGGGCGGAGACGCGACTGGCACGCTCGCCGCACGCACCGCGCCGGCCGGCATCCCGGGCGGTGCCGGTCCGGAGCTCGCCGACGTGCAGGGCTTCGTCCTGCGGAGCTACGCGATGCCGACGCTGCGCGTGCTCGTGCTCCGCGTCGTCGACGCGGCGGGCGCGCGCGGGTTCCTCGGCACGCTGGTGCAGACGGACGGTGCGGGTCCGCGCCTCGCCACGGGCGCGCCCTGGGGCGAGAAGCCGTCGTCCTGCGTGAACGTCGGCCTCACGTACGCCGGCCTCGTCGCGCTCGGGCTGTCCACCGACTCGCTCGCTTCGTTCCCCGAGGAGTTCGTCGCCGGCGCCGCCGCACGGGCCACGTGCGTCGGCGACGTCGGCGACAGCGCACCCGCGGCGTGGGACGCGGTCGTCGCCCCCACCGACGCGCACGTGTTCCTGTTCGTCTTCGCCGCCGGCGAGGCGGTGCGCGACGCCGTCTGTGACGCGCTGCGTGCCGCGTACGCCGTCGGCGGCGCGCTCACCGAACTCGGCGCGCTCGACGCCGGAGCGCTGCCGGGCGACGTCGCCCACTTCGGCTACCGCGACGGCTTCTCGCAGCCGACGATCGACGGTGGGCTCCCGCCCGCGATCCCGGACCTGCTGCCCCCTGCGCCCGCCGGCGAGTTCGTCCTCGGCTACCCGAGCCAGTACGCCGATCTCACCTACCCCGTCCCCGCGCCCGCGGCGCTCGGGCAGAACGGCAGCTTCGCCGCGGTGCGCATCCTCGAGCAGGACTGCGACGCGTTCGAACGATTCCTGCGCGACGCGGGCGCGCAGACGGGACTCGACCCGGAGCTCGTCGCGGCCAAGCTGTGCGGGCGCTGGCGCAACGGCGTTCCGCTCGCGCTGTCGCCGACGACCGATGCGCCGGACCCGCCGATCCCGCTCGAGCGGATGAACAGCTTCGATTACGCGCCAACCGCTCTCCACCCTGAGGTGTACGACGATCGCAAGGGCTACCGGTGCCCGATCGGCGCGCACATGCGGCGCGCGAACCCGCGCAGCTCCGCGGTTGCGGGCTCGGCCGGCCTCAAACGGCGGATCGTGCGTCGCGGGCTGCCCTACGGGCCGGCGTACGACCCTTCGCAGCCGCACGATGGCGTCGCGCGCGGGCTGCTCGGTCTGTTCATCGGCGTCAGCCTCAAGGACCAGTTCGAGTTCGTGATGGCCGAATGGGTGAACGACGGGGCGTTCGCGCCCGGGCTCGGCACGACGCGCGACCCAGTGCTCGGCGACAACACGGCCGAGGCGAGCCGATTCGTCATCCCGGTCGACGGCGGCGCGCCGATCGCGTTGAGCGGTTTCTCGCGGTTCGTGCGGACGCGCGGCGGCGCGTACTGCTTTCTGCCGAGTGTGACGGCGCTGCGCTTCCTCGCGGGCGGCGCGTCCTGAGGCCGGGTGAGGGCGACCGCGGGCGTTAGCTTCCGGGCATGTCGCGCGCCTTCCTTCGAGACGACGCCGAGGGCGAGATGCCCCGGCGAAACTACGCCCTTCCCGACCGGGACGACCCCGAGTTTCCGCGCCGCGCCGCGCGCGCATTGCTCGAAGCCGCACGCGTGAGCGAGACGCAGCTCGCCGAGCGCGCCACGGGCTACTACTGGGGCGAGCCGCAGCTCCGCCCGTACGTGGAGGAAGCGCTCGCGGAAGCCGAGCGCGCCGGCGACGAGCGACTGGAGCAGGTCGCGCGGCGGTTCCTGCGGTGACGCGGCCGGCGGCGCGCGACGCGCACGCCGCCGGTCGTACGACGTCGTCAGATGCTGCGGATCGTCCAGAAGTCCTGCGCGAGGTTGGGCTCGAGGAGGTACGAATACGGAATGAATCCGTAGCCAGCCTGCCCCCACACGGTACCCCACGAGTTGCGGATGGTGAACATCCGGGTCGCGTCGTCGTAGCCGACGGCGACGACCGCATGTCCGCCGATCGCGTGGTCCTGCGTCGTCGGCATCGGGATCTGGCCGGTCTTCGTCACCTCGTCCGTCTCGAGCGTCTCGTACGCCGTGAACCCGAACACGAACGGGTAGCCCGACGCGAGGCAGCCCTTCATCGTGTTGAGGTCGTGCACGAGGCGCTGGTAGGTCGTGATTGCGTATGGCTTGGCGTCGCTGTACGCGGTGGCCGGCGGCTGGTCGGCGAACTTCGTGACGTCGTACGGCCAGTCCTTCTCTTCGGGGCATGCGCCTAACGTCGCGACGCTCTTGATCCCGTCGCGGATCTGCGCGCCGCTGTCCTGGGCCGTCGTGCCCTCGATCGCGCGCTCGTTGTAGTAGATGAAGAGCCGCGACGGGGCGAACGGCGTCGTGAACGTCCGGGATTCCTTCATCTGGTCGAACTCGATCGCGGCGGCGATCGCGTTGGCGGTGCAGCTCCCGAGTTGGCCCTGATCGTAGACCGGCGGGCACTGGGCACGCAGGTCGGCGCTGGCCGGGATCGACTGCAGGACCGGCGTCGGCGCGGCATAGAGGAAGTCGCGGTGGTCGGGCAGATCGGGGATCCACCCGTACCGCTTCGTCCGGCGCGCGCGCAGGCCGGCTGGGGCAGCGGCGGGCGCGTCGCTGGCGGGGTTGTAGGTGGCAGTGCGGGCCCCGTGCTTGCGGGGCTGGGTGGCGTCCTTGGGCATGCGAATCTCCGTACGGATAGCGAGGAGGGCGTGATACGCGGACCGGCCGCGGAATGCGGGCGGACGCGCCGGGGGCGGGCGGCGCGGGCGCGGAGCGCTGGCGGGGCCGCCCCCGAACCGTCGCTTCAGGTGGTGGGACGCGACGAAGTCCCGGCGGGCGCGCGTCAACGCGCGGTCCCGCGGACCGGTGGTGTTAGGCGCTCGAACGGGCGCTCCCCGCCCGCCGGCACCGCCACGGCCATTCAGTATCAGTGCGCGCCATAATGCGAACGCCCCGCGACGCGCGCAAGCATCCGCCGCCGCGAATGTCCTCCGGCGGGCAGTCCCGCGCCCCGCCGCCGTGCCGTCCGGCCACCGTGGAACGGGCGCGGTGCACCAGCGCACGCGCGGGTGTGCCGTGGCCCGGCGCTCCGCCGTGCGCGCGAACCTTCGCGGCCGCGCGTGGTACGACGTGGGTGGCGCGGCGGCGCTGACGTCGCCGCGCGCACGAGTTCGCCAGCTTCCCAGCACCGCCACCGATCCGTGATGCTCGTGCGCGCCTCACTCCGGCGTCCGCTCGTTGCGACCGCCCTTCTCGGCGCGCTCGGCCGCGGCGCGCCGGCGCACGCGTTGGCGGCGTCGCGCGCGCCCACCCGCGGCGACATGCGCGCCGGCACGTGCAACCCGGCGTGGTGCACGCTCAGCGCGCCGACGGGCGTCGAACTCGCGGCGATCCTCGCCGAGGCCGACCGCCTGGTCGCGCGGTACGCGACGGACAGCACGGCGCTCGGGCGGCAGTGCCACGCACTCGGGGTGACGATGCAGGCCCACGCCGGGGACGTGCGGATGATTTCGTACATGTGGCGCGAGACGGACGCCGATGGTCAGGTGGTCCCGGTCACTGGCGACGCGCACCTCCTCGAGCGGCCGGCCGGCACCGGCACGGTGCACATCGCGCGCGGCTACGACGCGCTCAACCCCGATCGCGGCCTCCCCGCGATTCTTCAGACCGCCCGGCACGAGTTCGCCCATCTGAACGGCGCGCCGCAGCGCGAGGGGGGCGTCGACGCCGCCGCGCAGCTCGCGACGGCCTGCGGGCCGACCGGGTGAGGGCCGCCGCCTAACGCTCGTCCGGCGCGCGCAGGTCGAGTCGGTAGCGACACGCGGCCGGCGTATCGGCCGGGACGAGCACCGCGCCGAGCCGCTCGCAGGTGCGGCGCGAGGCGAGGTTGTCCGCGTCACAGAGGAGCCATAGCCGGCGGAGTCCGTGCGCGCGGGCCAGCGGCAGCAGGAGCCGGCCGGCGCGCGCCGCGAACCCGCGACCGCGCCACGCAGGCTCCACGAAGTACCCGACGTGCCCGGTCGAGTGGTCGAGCGCGCCGCCGTGGTCGACGCGCAGCTCGATGCCGCCGATGCGCCGGCCCTCGACGCGCAGCCCGAAGTGGTAGGTCGGGATCCACCCGCGCGCCGGGTCCGACGGCGAGCGGTAGTCGATGACGAGCGACAGCTCGCCATCGGTGAGCGGGCCGGGGTCGCGAAAGGCGAACGGCGCGTCCGGGCTCGAGGCCCGCGGCGAGGAAGCCATGCCCGAACGTCTCACGCTGGCCCCACGCGCGCAAGCATGCGCGGCCAGCTCGGCCGTCACGCGACCGACGTCAGGCAGTGACCGGACCGCCGGGCATTCGTGACGAGGCGGTGACCCGGGCCCGACATCGTGGCGGATCACGCGACGTCCGGTCGCGTCCCTCCTCACGCCCCCACCCATGCGCCTGTCCCCCCTCCTCATCGGCCGGATCCTTGCCGCGGCCGTGCTCGCCGGCGCCCCGGTCGCATTCGCCCCCGCCGACGCGCGCGGCCAGCAAGCCCCAGCGGACTCGACCCGCCCGGTCCGACGCCCCACGGGCGTCCGTCCGGACAGCGCACGCCGCCTCACCGGTGTCACGGTCACCGCGACCGTGTCGGGGCGCGGCTCGGCCCGCAGCGCGACCACCGTCGACTCAGCGCGCATCCACGCCGCCCCGCCAGGCACGAGCGCGCTCAAGGTGATCGAGCAGCTGCCCGGCGTGAACGTCCAGAACGCCGACGGGTTCGGCATGTACGAGTGGTCCAACCGGGTGACGATCCGCGGCTTCCAGAGCGGGCAGATCGGGCAGACGCTCGACGGCGTGCCGTTAGGCGACATGTCGTACGGCAACTTCAACGGCCTCGGCATCGGGCGCGCGGCCGACCCGAGCAATCTCGCCTCGACGACCGTCGCGCAGGGGACCGGTGCGCTCGGCACGGCGAGCGGCAACAACCTCGGTGGTGTCGTGCAGTACCAGACGGAAGATCCGCTCGCCCGACGCACGCTCTTCGTGCAGCAGATGGGGGGCGAGTACGACGCCCGGCGCACGACGCTGCGCTATGACAACGGCCTGACGACGCTCGGCGGCGGCAACGCGCTCCTCGGGTACCTCTCCTACTCGCGCTTCGATACCGACAAGTGGAAGTCAGGCGGCGAACGCTACTCGAGCTTCCCCGGCCAAAGCTCGTTCCTCTTCGGTCAGGGTGGGTTCCTCGGCCGCGCGGGCGAGCAGTGGCAGGACCAGCTCAACGCGAAGGCGCAGCTGTTCGCGGGTCCCGTGCACCTCACGGCGTACTACGATTTCGCCAGTCGCAAGGAAAGCGACTACATGGATCTGTCGCTCGGGATCTTCGACAACGCGGTCCAGGCGCCAGGGTTCACGTTCGGGCCGAAGTTCGACTACCTCGGAAGCTGGGCGCAGGCGAAACAGCTCGCGCAGTTGAGCCAGACGACCTACAACCCACTCACCGACGCGTCGTACTACTGGTCGGCGCAGGGCGCGCGTCAGGATCACCTCGCCTATCTCCGCGGCGAGCTCGCCCTCGGCGGTGGATTGCAGCTGACGGTGCAGCCCTACTTCCACGCCAACCGCGGCGGTGGCGACTGGCACGCGCCGAGCTACGGCGCATCGTGGGCGCCCGACCCGGTCAACTTCCGCCAGACGCAGTACCACGACGACCGCTTCGGCACGACCGCGCGGCTCGGGCGGGCGTTCGATCTCGGCGCGACGACCAACCGGTTCGAGGTCGGCACGTGGCTCGAGTCCAACACCACGCGCATCCGGCGGCCACGCTGGGGGCTCGTCAACTACGCCGCCGGGCCGGACGTCAACTTCTCGGATCCGATCCGCCTCGACTTCGACCGCACCGGCGACATCGGTACGACGCTGGTCTATGCGCAGAACACCACGCGCCTGCTGCAGGACCGGCTCTCGTTCACGTACGGCGCCAAGTACCTGCGGGTGAACGCCGATTTCGCGAACAACGGCAACACGCCGACCAACGGGCTCACCGCGCCGGTGTTCGCCGATTCGGGGCGCCCGTCGCTGTCGGTGCCGACCAAGGGCGGCGTGCTCCCGCAGGCCGGCGGGGTCTACCGCGTGACGGCGAGCGAGGAGCTGTTCGCCAACTACGCGGAGAACGTGAACCAGTATCCGTACAATCCGGGTGGTGGTGTCTACAACGCGAGCCCGGCGACGTTCGACTACTTCCGCAACACCGCGAAGCCCGAGCACGCGACGACGTTCGAGGGTGGGGCGCGCACGCGTCGTGGGCCGGTCGAGGCCGGGCTGACCGCCTACGCGGTCAACTACCGCAACCGTCTGTTAGGCATCGCCCTCTGCCCGCAGACGGTGTCGTGCGCGTCGGGGTTCGGCAACGTCGGGTCGGTGCACACGCGCGGAGTCGAGGGACTGGCGAACCTGGCCCTGCCCGACGGGTTCCGGTTCTACGCGGCCGCGGCGTACAACGCGTCGACCTACGGCGCGAACTACCTCGCCAACCAGGGGGACCCGACGTCGACCGTGGCAACGAAGGGAAAGGACGTCGTCGATGCTCCGCGGTTTCTCGGCAGCAGTTCGCTCGGTTACACCCGCGATCGGCTGTACGCGTCGCTCACGGGACGCTACGTCGACAAACGGTTCTTCACGTACACCAACGACCTCGTCACCTACGACGGGCAGACGATCCGCGGTGGCGGCTACGCGCCGGCGTACACGGTCGCGGACCTCTCGGCGCGCTATCGGTTCGGGCCGT
This sequence comes from Gemmatirosa sp., assembly GCA_036401455.1. Lineage (GTDB taxonomy): Bacteria > Gemmatimonadota > Gemmatimonadetes > Gemmatimonadales > Gemmatimonadaceae > BPUI01. The sequence goes on from DASWUT010000104.1 coordinate 11,270, forward strand.
ACGGGCGTCTGCGCGGGCTGGACGTGCAGGCGAATGCGCTCAACCTCTTCGACCGGCGGTACATCAGCACCGTCGGGACGAACGGGTTCACGACGTCGAGCGACTACGCCACGCTGCTGACGGGCGCGCCGCGGCAGCTGTTCGTCACGGTCGGGAGCACGTTCTGACGAGGTGACGCCTGACGATGTGACTCATGACGAGATGAGCCGCGCCGCCCCACGGAACGTGGGGCGGCGCGGCCGTTTCACATCACTGCTGCGGCGCGACTGCCGCGGCGCGACGTCAGGGCACGTCAGGGCACGTCAGGGCGCCTGCGAGAAGTCGAACGCGCCGAGCATGTTGGCCGCCTGCGCGTCGTGCGTGCTGAGCGGGGCGAGGCCGTAGCGCTTCTCGAGAAAGGCGAGGATCGACGTCGTCTCGTACGTCGTGTGGTCGACGTAGCCCTTCTTCGCGAACGGCGAGATGATGAGCGCGGGCACGCGCGTGCCCGGGCCCCACTTGTCGACCGTCGGCGGCGCGACGTGGTCCCAGAACCCGCCGTTCTCGTCGTAGGTGATGATGATGACGGCGTCCTTCCAGTTGGGGCCGTTGCGCACCGCGTTGATGAGCTGCAGCGCGTGGTTCTCGCCGGTGAGGATGTCGGCGTACCCCGGGTGCTCGTTGTTCACGCCCAACGGCTTGACGAACGACACGGCGGGAAGTGTTCCGGCCTGCGCGGCGGCGATGAAGTCGGTCTCGTCCTTCAGGTGCGCGGTGCGTCCCGGCGTGCCGTCGGCGTAGTTGGCGAAATAGGCGAACGGTTGGTGGTGGAACTGGAACGTCGGGTCGGGCGCGCCGGCGATCGCGTTGTTCCAGCCGCCGGAGTACCATGCCCAGTTCACACTCTTCGCCGACAGACGGTCGCCGATCGTCGGCAACGTCTGCGACGGAACGAGGTTGGCGGTCGGCGTCGTGGCCGGGTGCGGCGAGTTCACCGAGTACGACGTGTTCACCGCGAACCCGTCGGGCGTGACGGCGCCGTCGGTGACCAGGCCACCGTTGCGATCGAGCTTCGCGACGAGGCTCGCCGGCGCGTTGGGGAACACCGGCGCGGCCGCCGCGATGAGGTACATGTGGTTGAGGAACGACCCGCCGAACGCCGAGTGGAAGAAGTGGTCGGCGAGCGTGTATTTCGCGGCCTCCGCGGCGAGCGGGAGGATGGCCGTGTGGTAGTAGCCCATCGACAGCCCCTGCGCGTCGCTCACCGCGACGTACTTGTCCATCTTTCCGCCGTCGATCTGCTGCTGCTCCTGGTAGTACCGGTGCACGAGGTCGCGCGTCGGCGTGGACGGCGGCACGTACTGCGCGATGTCGAACGACGCGTTGGGCAGCGTCGTCGGCACGGGCGAGCCGGTGACCTGCGGCAACGTGGTGTAGGCCTGGCCCGCGAGGCTCACCTGGGTCGCGCGCGAGGCGCCCGCGCTCAGTCCGTCGGCGCCGGCGAATTCACCGTAGGTGTTGTCGAACGAGCGGTTCTCGAGGTAGATGACGACGACGTGGTTGACCTTCGAGACGTCGGCGGATGCAGCGGTCTTTGGTGCCGTGCTGGAATCGCACGAGGCGAGGGCGCACGCCGCGGCGGCGCAGAGGGCGCCGATGCTGGCGGCGCGGGTCGTGAGGCGGACGGTCATCGAATGGGTGTCGGAACGGGTGGGTGGTACGAGGTGCCGATGGCGGCGAGGTGCGCGTCGGCGGGATCGTCGAGCGCGTGGAGGAACGCGACGAGGGCGCGCCGGTCGGCGGCCGTCAGATGCAGCGGGTCGCGGGGAAGGGTCTGGTTGGGTACCGCGGCGCGGAGCCCCGCCCCGCCACCGCGGTCGTAGAAGTCGAGCACGTCGTTCAGCGTGCGCAGCGCGCCGTTGTGCATGAACGGGCCGCCGGCTGCCGCGCCGCGCACCGACGGCGTCTTGAACGCGTGGAGGTGCCCGTCGAGGCGGTCGAGCGCCGCGCGGCCGGAGTCCGGGTCGACCCGCGTGCGACGCGTTGCGTTAGGCATATCCGGCGAGTACCGGTCCGGTACGCCGATCACCTCGACCGCGGTCGCGACGAAGTCGGGCGGCGCGGTGCCGTTGAAGAGCGGGGCGAAGTGGCACGTGCCGCAGCGCGCGCGCCCCATGAAGACGTTGAACCCGTGCCGCTCGTCGGGAGTGAGCGCGGCGGCGGCGGACGTGTCGCCGCGCACGGCGCGGTCGAAGCGCGAGTCGAAGCGGCCGAGCGAGCGGATGTAGGCGGCGAGCGCCTGACGCACCGCGCGTGGCGTGACCGCCGGTGCACCGCTCGCGGCGGCAACGCGCGCGCGGTACGCCGGATCGCGCGCGAGCCGCGCCGCCGCACCGCCCGTCGAGCTGCCCATCTCCGCCGGGCTCGCGAGCACGCTGTCGACCTGG
>DASWUT010000105.1:0-6621 GCA_036401455.1 Gemmatirosa sp.
GATGGCCGGGCTCGCCCTCGTAGCGGGGCTCGGGCGTGCCGCGGCGGGTGGCGCGCTCGCGGGCGGGGTGGCCGGGGCGCTCGCCGACACGTTGCTCGGCGCGACGGTGCAGGAGCGACGCTGGTGCGACGCGTGCGGCGAGGGGACCGAACAGCCGGTGCACGCGCGGTGCGGACGATCGACGCGGGTGGTGGGCGGGGCGCGCGCGCTCGACAACGATGCGGTGAACGCGCTGTGTACGCTGGTCGGGGCCGCCGTGGGTGCCGCGGTTGGGGCGGCGGTTGATGGTGCGGGCGGAACGGCGCGGGCGGACGCTCGTTAGGCGTACGCGGGCGGGGCATCCTCGCGGAGCAGTCGCGGCGCGGTGCGGGCGCCGTCGGCCGGGAACTCGACGTTCTCGTACAGGTCGCGAAGTCGGAGCGTGCAGCCGACGGACGCGAGGGCGACCCCGTCGTCCGGCGTCGAGTACGCGGCCAGCATCCACACGTCCCCTCTGAGCACGCGCAGTTCGACGAACGTACGATCCTGCGCTATCACCGCGTACTCGCGGAGCGACGGGATGCGTCGATAGTGCTCGAATTTCTCGCCGCGATCGAACGCGGCCGTTGATTCGGAGAGCACCTCGATGATGACGCTCGGGTTGACGAGCATCTGGACGCCGGCCGAGTTCGTGTACTCGGGCGTGCCGCACAGCGCACCGAGGTCGGGGTAGAAGTACGCGCCCGTCACGGTGGCTTTCACGCGCATGTCGGCGGTGAGGCCGCGGCATGGCCGGCCGCGGAGCTGGTTCGCCAACTCGCGCGTCGCGTTGAACACGATCCGGTCATGGTTCGGGCTCGCCCCGGACATGGCGTACATCCGGCCGTTCACGTACTCGCTCTTCTCCGTGGCGTTGTCCTCGAGAGCGAGGTACTCGGCTTCGGTACAGAGGCGCTCGGGTCGTGACACGGGACCTGTTCCTCTGTGATTGCGATCGTGGAGGGTTCGGGGACGGCTCAGGCCTCGGCCCACGCGGGCGCGTCCGGCTCGCGCACGAGTCGCGGCATGGTCGGCGGCGGATCGTCGGGAAACTCGACGTGCTCGTACGCGTCGCCGAGTCGGAACTCGCATCCGACGGACGGCAGCGTGACGACGTCGCCCGCGTGGGTGAACCGGTCGTACTGCCACGACGCGCCCCGCCGCAGGTAGCGTTCGACGCGCATCTCGTCCTGTGCGACGAGCACGTACTCCGAGAGCGTCGGAATCAGCTCGTAGTGCGCGAACTTTGCCCCGCGGTCGCGCGATTCCGTCGAGGGTGACAGGACCTCGACGAGGACGCTCGGATTCAGGAAGGTCTGCGGGCGCGTCGGCTCGAACTCGGCGCGGCCGCAGAGGCCCGAGACGTCGGGGTACTTGTAAGCGCGGCTCGCGCGTACGCCGACGCGCAGGTTGCTCCCGAACACACGACACGGGCGACCGCGCATGTTCGTGTCGAGCAGGGCGAGCAGCCTCGCAACGAGAAGCTCGTGGTTCGGTTCCGCCCCGGACATCGCGGTGACCTGGCCGTTGGCGTACTCGTGGCGCACGCCACGCGGCGCGGCGGCGTCGAGGGCGAGGTACTCCTCGATCGTGTACAGGTGTTGCGGTGAGGTCATCGTGAAGCTCCCGCGCTGCGAAGGTCATTGCAGGCATGACGAGCCGCGCCACCGCGGCGCGCGTCCTAGCTTACGCTCGGCTCGGCGGCCAGCGCTACTCGGCGGCGCGTGACTCCGTCGCACGCAACCGGCGAGCGCGCTCGTGCGTTCATGCCGCGTCTCTCATCCCCTGGTGATGTCCCGATTCGACGCCGAAGTGGTAGTGGTGGGTGGTGGACCCGCGGGTGCGTCGACCGCGTGGCAGCTGGCCAGTCGGGGGATCGACGTGGTCGTCATCGACCGGGCGCGGTTTCCGCGCGACAAGACGTGTGCGGAGTACCTGAGCCCCGAGGCGTCGCGGCTGCTGGCGCTGATGGGCGTGTTGGAACGGGCCGAGGCGGCGGGCGCGGCGCAGCTCGACGGGATGCTCGTGCGGGCACCGAGCGGGGACGTGATCAGCGGACACTTCGCCGCAGGGCATGGATTCCGCGGCTTCCGGGACCGCGGGCTCGCGCTGCGCCGGCGCGTGCTCGACCAGCTGTTGCTCGACGCGGCGCGCGCGGCCGGGGCGCGCGTCGAGGAGTGCGCCAAGACGGTCGACGTCGTGCGCGATGGGCGCGGGCGCGCGGCGGGAGTGACGGTGCACGACGCGAGCGGGGCGGCGCGCACGCTGAGGGCGCCGCTGGTGATCGGGGCTGACGGACTGCGCTCGGTCGTCGGCCGTCGTCTGCAGCTGACGCGGCGCTGGCCATGGCCGCGGCGCGTCGCGTTCATGTGCCACGTGCGCGGGCTGCCGCCAGCGGATGCGGCGAGCCCCGGACGGCCGATGGGCGAGATGCACGTCGAGGCCGACGGGAGCTACGTCGGGATCGCGGACGTGGGGCACGGACTGACCAACGTGTCGATGGTCGCGCCGGCGGCGCACGCGCGGTGCGGGCTCGCGCGTCACGGCTCGCCCGCGGCGTACCTGGACGCGTGGCTCGCACGCGCGCCGCAGCTCGCGCCGCGCTTCGCGCGCGCCGAGCGCGTGGGGCCGGTGCGGTGCACGGGGCCGTTCGCGTCGTATGCGCGGCGGGCGTGGGCGCCAGGCGCGGCGCTCGTCGGCGATGCGGCGGAGTTCTTCGACCCGTTCACGGGCGAGGGGATCTACTCCGCGCTCCGCGGCGGCGAGTTGCTCGGCCCATACGCGGCAGACGTGGCGCGGTTGTTAGGCAGCGGACGCGCCCGGGACGCGGACGCGGCCGACCGCGCGCTCGCGGCCTACGATGACGCGCGGCGGGGCGCGTTCCGCGGCAAGTGGCGCGTGGAGCGGCTCATCGCGCTCTCGGTGGCGCGGCCGGCGTTCATCAACCGCGCGGCGCGCGTGCTCTCGCGGCGGCGTGACATGGCGGATCTGCTGGTGGGCGTGGCGGGGGACTTCGTCCCGCCGCGACAGGTGTTGAACGCACGGTATCTTTGGCGGCTGTTCGTCGCGGCAGGGTGACGGCGCAGGCGCGGCGCGTCACGGCGAGGTCCGTCATCCTCCGCTGCGCTCAGGATGACAACTGGCCCTACTCGATAGCATTCTTCCCGCCATGTCCTCCCCCACGCGCGACGACTTCCGCGCCACGCTCGGCCGCTTCGCCTCAGGCGTCACCGTCGTCACGACGACGATCGACGGCCGCGACCTCGGGATGACGCTGAGCGCGTTCTGCTCGCTCTCGCTCGACCCGCCGATGATCCTCGTCTGCGTGGACCGGGCGGCGACGCTGCACGAGGTGCTGACCGACGGCGTCGTGTTTGGCGTGAACGTGCTCGCGGCGGGGCAGGAAGCGTTGTCGCGGCGGTTCGCCTCGCGCGAGCCGTCGGACCGCTTCGCCGGGGTGGGCTACACGCGCGGTGCGCTCGGCGCGCCGCTGCTCGACGGCACGCTCGCGTGGCTGGAGTGCCGCGTGGCGGCGCGGCACGCAGGCGGCGACCACACGATCGTCGTCGGCGCGGTCGCCGAGACGGGTGTGCGCGAGGGAGCGGGGCGCGACGGCGGGCCGCTGCTCTACTACCGAAGCGGCTACGCGTCGCTCGACCGTTAGGCACGCGGGGCGATCGTTCGCGTGGGCCTGCTGACCCCGGCGCGCCGCCGCGGCGTGGAGATCATCGACGACCCCGCGCTCGACGGAGCGACGACGGTGCGGTCGCTCGAGGACGTCGCGCGGTCCAACACGCTGTTCGGCGGGCGGCGCGCAGTGCTCGCCGCGCTCGACGACGTGCTGGCCGACGCGGACGGCACGCGCCTCACGCTGCTCGACGTCGGCACCGGCGTGGGCGACATCCCGTGGCATGCGCGGCGGCTCGCCGCGCGGCGCGGTGTCATGCTCGACACGTACGGCGTCGAGCTCAGCCCCGCGCTCGCCCTCGCGAGCCGCGCGCGAGTCGGGGGCAGCATCTGCGCCGACGCGTTCGCGCTGCCGTTCGCCGACGGAAGCGTCGACGTCGTCACCTGTTCGCAGGTGGCCCACCACTTCGCCGAGCCCGAATTGCTGCGCCTGCTCTGCGAGCTGGACCGTGTCGCGCGCCGGCGTGTCGTCGTCGCCGACCTGCGTCGGAGCTACGTCGCGGCCGCGGGGTTCTGGCTCGCCGCGTGGCCGCTTCGCTTTCACCCCGTCACGCGTCACGATGGCGTGGTCTCGGTGTTTCGCGGCTTCACCCCGGGCGAGTTGGGCGCGCTCGTCACGCGCGCGACGGGCGCTGTCGCGCACGTGCGTCGCGGGCTCGGCTGGCGGGTGGTCTCGACCTGGACGCCGGGGCGTGCGGCGACGGTCAGCGCGAGCGTCGGGACTGCCACGCCGTCGCGTTCGGGGTGAGCTTACAGCCTATGACCGCGCCCGCCAATCCATCCGCGCCCGCCGGTGCATCCGACCGCGCGCTCAAGCGTCCGTACGACCTCGGTCCGATGCCGATGGGGCGCGCGATGGTCACCGTCGACGAGCAGGTCGTGGCCGCGCCGGTCCCGCCGTTGTTCGACCTTGCGCGGTTGGTCGAGGCGTGGCCGACGCACCTCGCACACTACCGCTTCGTTCGCTTCCGGGCGCGCACGCGCGACGGTGGCGGGCTGGTCGAGATGTCCGCCAACCGGCCGTTCGGCGTTGCCGACTGGCCGACGTGGTGGCTGTCGGAGATGAGCGTCGACGAACAGCTGCAGCTCGTACGCTACCGCCACGTCCAGGGTGTGACCGCCGGCATGGACGTCGAGTGGAGCTTTCAGGCGCTCGCGGCTGCTCCAGACGGTCGCCCGCAGACGCGTGTCCGGATCGTGCACGTGTGGGACGGGCCGCGCTGGCCCGCGATCGGAACGCTGGCGGCGGTCGGGGTTATTGGGCCGGTGTTCGTGCACGGCATCGCGTCGCGCACGCTCGCCGGGTTGGCGCGCGTGGCCGAACGTGACGCGGCTGCACGCAGCGCGGCCGCGTGAGGCATCCGATCGCACGTCCGCGTTCGTAATCCGCGTGTCACCGGGGCGCCCACGAGGGGCTGCTCCCCCGAAGTTCCCGTCACGCAACCCACGTCGTCACCGCTCATGCCGCGCCGTCGCGTCGTCGTCACCGGGCTCGGGCCCATCACTCCCATCGGCACCACGGCCGACGGGCTCTGGGCCGGGCTTCGCGCGGGCCGCTCCGCGGTCGCCACGGTCACGCGCTTCGACCCCGATCTCTGGCGCAGCCGCAACGCGGCGGAGGTGCGGGACTTTGTCGCTGACGACTACATGGAAGGGAAGCGCGCCAAGCGGCTCGACCGGTTCGGGCAGTTCTCGGTCGCGGGCGCGCTGCTCGCGCTCGAAGACTCGGGGCTCGATCTCGCCGCGGAGGACCGCGACCGCGTCGGCGCGATGATGGGCACGGCGCTCGGCGGCGTCGGGTTCGCCGAAGAGCAGCTCGCGAAGTACACGCTGCACGGCGCGCGCGTGCTCGACGCGACGATCGCGCTCAACGTCTTCGGCGGTGCGTCGAGCTGCAACATCGCGATCGAGCTCGGTGTGAGCGGGCCCAACTCGACCAACGCGATGAGCTGCGCGTCGGGCGCGATGGCGATCGGCGACGCGTTTCGCGCGATCCGCGACAACTACGCCGACGTGATGTTCGCCGGCGGCGCGGAGGCGCCGCTCATGCCGCTGTGCTTCGGCGCCTTTGCGCTCATCCGCGCGATGAGCACGCGCAACGACGACCCGAGCACGGCCTCACGCCCGTTCGACCGCGACCGCGATGGTTTCGTGATGGGCGAGGCCGCGATGGTGCTCGTGCTCGAGGAGCGCGAGCGGGCCATCGCACGCGGCGCGCGCATCTACGCCGAGCTCATCGGATACGGCACGACCAACGACGCGCACCACATGACCGCGCCGCGCCCGGACGGTCGGCAGGCGGCACGCGCGATGTGCCTGGCGCTCGGCGACGCCCACGTCGCGCCGCACGAGGTTGGCTACGTCAACGCGCACGGCTCGTCGACGCCGCTCAACGACCCGACCGAGACGCTCGCGTCCAAGCAGGTGTTCGGCGAGCACGCAGCCGCGCTGCCGGTGAGCGGTACCAAGGGGTACTACGGCCACGCGCTCGGCGCGTCGGGCGCGGTCGAGGCCGCCATCACGGTGCTCGCCCTGCAGCGCGGGTGGCTGCCGCCGACGATCAACCTCGAGGTGCCCGACCCGGCGTGCGATCTCGCGATGATCACGGGCGACGGGCTGGACGCGACGGTCGACGTGGCGCTGTCCAACAGCTTCGGGTTCGGCGGGATCAACGCGGCGCTCGTGTTCCGGCGTCACGAGGGGTGACCGTGCCCGCGCGTGGCGCGCCTCGGCGGTGACCTGACCGGCCGTGGCTGACACTTCCCGCGACACGCGCCCGTAGATCGCGCATGACCGCGACTCCGCACGACGCGACTCCCGCGATCGCCATGTCTGCGCTCGACGCCGCCCGCGAGCGTGTCGTTCGCGTCCTCACCGACCGCTTCGCGGACGACAGCCTCACGGTCGAGGAATTCG
>DASWUT010000106.1:0-6958 GCA_036401455.1 Gemmatirosa sp.
CGCCGAACGTGGCGAGGTGCGCGAGGGATACTGGGCGGACCTCGGGCTGTTCGACCCCAGATCGATCCGCGACATGGCGACGTACGCGGACCCGCAGCGACCGGCGGAAGGAGTCGCCGCCGTGTGGGTCAACGGCGTCCCGACCAGCCGGGATCAGATCCCCACCGGCGAGCGAGGGGGTCGGTTCGTCGCACGCGCGCCGCGCTGATCGATCGGACCCGTCCCGCGCATGCCGACGGGCTTTGCGCGACTCACGGCCGCAGCGGCCGGTAGTGCACGTCCAGGGCGTCGAGCCGGCGGAGATGCGTGCGGAGCCGCTCCCGAAAGTCGGCGAAGTCCCGACCCGCGCGCGGCGTCCACGTCACCTCGGCCAACGCCGAGAGCCGCGGAAACGCCATGTACTCCGCCTGCTTGGGCGTCGGGACATACTCCGTCCACAGGTTGCCCTGCGCCCCGAGGATGTGGCGTGCTTCACCGGCCGAGAGCTCGGCTGGCACGGGCTCGAAGGCGTAGACCGTGTCGAGCGGGAGGTACCCTCCGCCGGCGAGCGGCTCCGCCGCCTGATCGCGGGACTGGTAGTAATCGAGGTAGACGTGGCTCGTGGGCGTCATCACGACGTCGTGCCCGGCGCGCGCCGCGGCGATCCCGCCCGCGGTGCCGCGCCACGACATCACGGCAGCGTTGGGCGCGAGCCCGCCTTCGAGGATCTCGTCCCAGCCGATGAGGCGCCGGCCGTGCCGCGTCAGGAACGTGTCGGTCTGGCCGATGAACCAGCTCTGCAGTTCGTGCTCGTCCTTGAGGCCGAGCGCGCGGATCCGCGCCTGGATTCGCGGGTCCGCCTTCCATCGGGTCTTGTCGGCCTCGTCGCCCCCGACGTGGATGTACGTGCTCGGGAAGATGGCGAGCACCTCGGTGAGCACGTCCTGCATGAAGCCGACGGTCGCCGGCTCCGCGTTCAGGATGTTGTCGAACACGCCCCAGCGCGTCGCGACGGCTGTGGGCCCGCCCGAGACGCCGAGCTCGGGATACGCCGCGATGGCGGCAACGGCGTGCCCCGGCATCTCGATCTCGGGGACGACGGTGACGTGGCGTGCCGCCGCATACGCGACGACCTCGCGTGCGTCATCCTGCGTGTAGAAGCCGCCGTGCGGCACGGAGTCGTAGACCCAGCGCGCGGAATCGCCGCGCACCTGGCGTCCGGCGATCGTCATCGCGCGCTGCGCGCCGACGGACGTCAGGCGCGGGTACTTCCTGATCTCGAGCCGCCATCCCTGGTCCTCGGTGAGGTGCCAGTGGAAGACGTTCATTTTGTGCAGCGCGAGCAGGTCGACGTATTTCTCGACGAACTCCTTCGGCATGAAGTGCCGCCCCACGTCGAGCATCGCGCCGCGCCACGCAAAGCGCGGGGTGTCCTCGATCCGCACGGCCGGCATCGTCCACGCTACGTCTCGCACCGGCGCCGCGCGAAAGACGTCGGGTGGCAGCAGCTGACGAATCGTCTGGACGGCGTAGAACAGCCCCGCCGCGCCCGCCGCGCGTGCGGTCACCCGGTCCGGGCGCACGTCCAACACGTACCCTTCCGGGCCGAGCCGGGCGAGGGACGCGTCGAGCCGCAGGACGATGGCGTCGGCCGTCGCTGGCGGCGCACCTGGGCGAACCGCGAGCGCGAAGCCGGTCGCGGGCTCCAGGTAACGGGCGAGTTGACGCCCCACCGTTCGGGCGTCGGCGTGCGCCGGGTCGGTCCAGATCGTCGTCCGCGACGTGAGGGTGAAGTGGCCGGCAAGCGGTGCGATCTGCGCCGGCCGGGGGATGACGGCGATCGCCGGCGTCGAATCGAAGACGGAGGCGTGCGCGGTGTCCTGCGCGGCGACGGGGTGGCCCGTCAGCGTGAGGGCCAGCCACGACGCGAGCATCGCGACGAGCGTTGGTCTGATCACTTCCGCCCGTGCGACGCCTGGGCGACTCGTCATCGTCCGGCGCCGCATCGGACGGTCACGCCGCTTTCCGCGGGCGCGCGGCGCGTTTGGCGGGCGCGCGCTTGCCGGTTGCGCGCTTGGCGGTTGCGCGCTTGGCGGGCGCCTTCGCGGCTCCCTTTCTGGAAGCTTCCGTTCTGGGGGCTACCGTCGGAAGCGATCCGGCGCGTTCCTCCAGAAGCGCGATGGCCTGCGCCAGTGTGATCGCCGCGGGCTGCACGTCCTTTGGGAGCGTCGCGCGCACGGGCTTGGTCTTGCGATCGGCCGGGGTCGCGCCGAGCTGGACGTACGGGCCGTAGCGCCCTTCGAAGACGAGCACCGGGAGCCCCGTCGGCGCGTGAGCGCCGAGGTCGCGGAGCGGCTGGACCGTACCGCCGGTCCCGGCGCCGCGGGCGCGCTTGGGTTGGGCGAGCAGATCGACGGCGCGGGCGAGCGAGATGGTGAGCACGTCCTCGCCGGCGGGCACGGAGCGGAAGTCGTCCTTGCCTTCCGGACCGCCTTTCGCGTGGACGACGAACGGGCCGAAGCGACCGACGCTCGCCTTCACCGGGTTGCCGGTCTCGGGGTGGTTGCCGAGCGTGCGCGGGAGGGCGAGCAGGCCGAGCGCCTGATCGAGCGTGATCGACTCGGGCGTCATGCCCTTGGCGAGCGACGCCCGCTTGGGCTTTTCGTCCTCGCCGGCCTCACCGAGCTGGACGTACGGACCGTACTGGCCGTTCATGAGGTAGACCGGCAGGCCGGTGGCCGGGTCGGTGCCTAACGATGGCGGCCCGTCGGCGCGCTGGCGCAGGAGGTCGCGCGCCATCGTGTCGGTGAGGTCCGCGGGCGCGACCGAGTCGGGGAGGTTGGCGCGTACCTTCTGCCCGTCCTCTTCGAACTCGAGGTATGGCCCGTAGCGGCCGATGCGGACCGCGGCACCGAGCCCTTCGAGTTCGACGCGGCGCGCGCCGCCGGTCTCGTTCTTCACCGCGGACGCGCCGTGTTGGACCATCGGCTCGAGGCCCGGGTGCTGTGCGTCGCCGAAGTAGAACTCGCGGAGGTAGGAGAGCTGGTCCTGTTCGCCGCGGGCGATCTCGTCGAGTTCGGTCTCCATGCGCGCGGTGAATTCGGTATCGACGAGCGGCGCGAGGTGTTCTTCGAGCAGCGCGGTGACGGCGAACGCGGTGAAGGTCGGGACGAGCGCCTTGCCATCCTTGCGCACGTAGCCGCGCGCCTGGATGGTGTCCATGATGCTCGCGTACGTGCTGGGGCGGCCGATGCCGAAGTCTTCGAGCGCCTTGACGAGCGAGGCTTCGGTGTAGCGGGCCGGGGGCTGCGTCTCGTGGCCGTCGGGGCGGAGGGCGTGCGCGGTCGGACGGTCGCCCGTGTTCATCAGCGGCAGGATGACTTCGCGGTCTTCGAGCGCGGCGTCCGGGTCGTCGCTGCCTTCGACGTAGGCGCGGATGAAGCCCGGGAACTCGATGCGCTTGCCCGAGGCGCGGAAGCGTGCCACCGAATCCCGGCCCCCGTCGCAGTCGAGGGTGACCGTGACGCGGACCTGGCGCGCGTCGGGCATCTGGCTCGCGACGGTGCGCTTCCAGATCAGGTCGTAGAGGCGTAGCTCGCGTCCGTCGAGTCCCGTCTCGTCGGGCTTGCGGAACGTGGTGCCGGAGGGGCGGATGGCCTCGTGGGCTTCCTGGGCGTTGGCGCTCTTCGTCGCGTAGCGGCGCGGATGGAGGGGCACGTACTCGCGTCCGAACTCTCCTGCCGCGGCGCGGGCGGCGGAGAGCGCCTCGTCGCTGAGGTTGACCGAGTCGGTGCGCATGTACGTGATGAATCCGCGCTCGTAGAGCGCCTGCGCGGTGCGCATCGTGTCACGCGCGCCGAGTCCGAGCTTGCGGCTGGCCTCCTGTTGGAGCGTGGAGGTCGTGAACGGGGCGGCCGGCTTCGTGGTGAACGGCTCTTCCTCGCGGTCGACGACGACGAAGGGGCGGCCGGTGAGGCGTTCGACGAGGGCGCGCGCGGCGGGCTCGTCGAGGAGGAGCGCGTCCTTGGCCGCCGCCGCGGAGAGCTTGCCGGTCGTCTTGTCGAAGTCCTTGCCCGTCGCGAGGCGGCGGCCGCCTAACGCGACGAGGCGGGCCTCGAAGCGTTGGCGCGTGTGTTCGAGGTCGGCGATGACGTCCCACCACGTCGCGCTGCGGAAGGCGCGGCGTTCGCGTTCGCGCTGGACGACGAGGCGGACCGCGGCGCTCTGGACGCGGCCGGCGCTGAGGCGTGGGGCGACGGTCGTCCACAGCAGCGGGCTCACCGTGTAGCCGGTGAGGCGGTCGACGATGCGGCGGGCTTCCTGGGCGCGGACGAGGTTCTCGTCGACGTCGCGGAACTCGCTCAGCGCGCGGCGGATCGCGGGCTCGGTGATCTCGTGGAAGACCATGCGCCGCACCGGCACCTTGGGCTTGAGCTCCTGAAGCAGGTGCCACGAGATGCTCTCGCCCTCGCGGTCCTCGTCGGTCGCGAGGATGAGCTGGTCGGCGTCCTTGAGCGCGTCCTTGAGGTCCTTGATGACCTTCCGGCTCGTCGCGGGCACGACATAGAGCGGGGCGAAGTCGTTGGCGACGTCGACGCCGGTACGGGCCCAGCGTTCCTTGCGGTACTTCTCCGGGATCTCGCTCGCGTTCTGCGGAAGGTCGCGGACGTGGCCCACCGAGGCCATGACGCGGAATCCGCGCGGCAGGTAGCGGCCGATGGTGCGGGCTTTGGTCGGCGATTCGACGATGACGAGCGAGCGCCGGCCGAGCGCGTCGACGTCGGCGCCGCTCTTCTGGGCCCCGGGCTTCCGGGTCTGTGGCGCGGTCTTCTTGGCTGGCGGCATGAGGGCGAAACGCTCGGAGGAGCGGAAGGGGCGAGAGGGCGCGGTGTCGCGAGCGGCGTCAGTGAACGGTCGGCGTCGAGTCGGCGTCGGGGGTGTCGCCGAGGAGGGTGCGCAGCTCGGCGATGCCGACGGCGCCGTCGAGTTGCAGCAGGGCGCGGTCGACGAGGTGCTCGAACTCCGCGTCGCCCATCCCGTCGTGGCGGAGGCGAAGTAGCCGCCCCCACGCTTCCGGCGAGAAGCGGGCCCGTTCGAAGGGGGCCCAGACGCGGAGCGCGGGTCCGCCCGGGTCGTCGACGTCGTCGAGCGGCGTCGGGCGGTCGGGTTCCGTCGAACCCGCGCGCGGGTCGGGCTCGTCGCTGGCCCGAGGCTGGGCAAGCTGATCGAGCAATCCCGCGGCGCGCTCCGGGTCATACCCCAGTGCGGCGAGGTGGATCGCGAGCTCCTGAGGAGTCGCACCGCCGTCGGCGAGCGCTCTGAGTTCGCGAAGGCGGGCGGCGCGCGCGTCGGCCGGGGGCGATCCGTTCGGGTTCATGCGGCGGCGTCTGCGTGCCGGGCGTGTGGAGGCGTCCACTGCTCGACGAGTTGCACGACGAGCGTCGCGACCTCGTGGGGGGAGCGGTGGTCGGTGTCGATCTCCGCATCCGTGGCAGCGTAGGCGCTGCGGCGGCGGGTGAGGAGGGCGTCGAGGGTGCTGGCCGGGTCGGACGTCGCCGCGACGAGGGGGCGGACGACCGGATCGTGGGCGAGCCGCGCGGCGGCGACCGTGGGGGAGACGCGCAGGTGGATGGTGCGCGTCCTCGTGGCGAGGGCGGCGCGAGCGGCGGGGTTGCTCATCCAGCCTCCGCCGGGGGCGAGGATGGCGGGTGGGGTCGTCGCGAGTTCGTGGGACAGGGCGGCTTCGGCGGCGCGGAACGCGGCCTCGCCGTCGCGGGCGAACTGGTCGGCGACGCTGAGGCCGGTGCGCGCGACGAGTTCGGCGTCGAGGTCGACGAAGGGCACGCCGAGTGTGGCGGCGGCGAGTTGGCCGACGGTGGTCTTGCCGGCGCCGGGGAGGCCGACGAGGGCGACATGCGGCGGCGCGATCTGCATCACACGCCCAATCACGCGCCGAGTGTGGCGGACGGGGCTGCGGCCGCGGCGACGCGGGTCGCGGGGACGCGGGTCGCGGTGTGGGCGAGGTAGCCGTCGAGGTTGCGGCGGAGTTCGCCGAGCGAGTCGCCGCCGCACTTTTCGAGGACGGCCTGGGCGAGGATGATCGCGGTCATCGTTTCCGCGATCACGCCCATCGCGGGGACGGCGGTGACGTCGCTGCGTTCGACCGAGGCCGCGGCCGGTTCGCCGGTGCGGACGTCGACCGTGGCGAGCGGGCGCATGAGGGTGCTGATCGGTTTCATCGCGATCCGGAGCACGAGGGGTTCGCCCGTCGTGATGCCGCCTTCGAGACCGCCGGCGCGGTTGCTCGCGCGGCGCGGGGCGCCGGTGGTGGCGGTGGTCGGCTCGGGGTGGACGATCGGATCATGGACCGCCGAGCCCGGCTGGCGGGCGGCGTCGAACCCGAGGCCGATCTCGACGCCCTTGACGGCCGGGATGGACATGAGCGCGCCTGCGAGTCGGCCGTCGAGTTTGCGGTCCCAGCTGACGTGCGAGCCGAGTCCGACGGGGAGGCCCTGGGCGACGACCTCGCAGATGCCGCCGAGGGTGTCACCCGCCTGCTTGGCGGCATCGATGCGTGCGATCATCGCCTGTTCGGCGACCGGATCGAGGGTACGCAGCGGGGACTGGTCCGCGACTGCGTTGATGTCGGCGGGCCACGTCGTGGATGGTGTCGCCTCGATGCCGCCGAGGTGGACGAGGTGGCTGGCGACGGTGATGCCGAATTCGGCGAGGAGGCGTTTGCAGATCGCGCCGACCGCGACCCGGGCTGTGGTTTCGCGGGCGGAGGCGCGTTCGAGGATGTCGCGCGCGTCGGTGCGGTCATACTTGAGGAGGCCGACGAGGTCGGCGTGGCCCGGGCGGACGCGGGTGACGGCGCGGGCGCGGGGGCCGAGGACGTCGTCCGGGCGCGGGGCCGGATCCATGATCTCGTCCCAGTTGCGCCAGTCGGCGTTGCGGACGAGCATCGCGATTGGGGCGC
>DASWUT010000107.1:0-2075 GCA_036401455.1 Gemmatirosa sp.
GAGGACGTCCATCAGCACCCCGAGCTGGGCACGCAGGAAGTCCGCACGTCCAAGCTCGTCGCCGACCATCTACGCACGTTAGGCGTCGAGGTCCGCACGGACGTCGGCGGCCACGGCGTCGTCGGCGTGCTCCACGGCGGCAGGCCCGGACGCGTCGTCGCGCTTCGCGCCGACATGGACGCGCTTCCCGTGACCGAGATGGTCGACCTGCCGTTCCGATCGGTCGCGAAGGCGAGCTACAACGGGCGCACGGTCGGCGTGATGCACGCCTGCGGGCACGACAACCACGTCGCGATCCTGATGGGCGTGGCGACGGTGCTCGCCGGGATGCGCACGCGGCTGCCCGGCACCGTGGTGTTCCTCTTCCAGCCAGCCGAAGAGGGGCCGGGCGGGGCGAAGCCGATGATCGAGCAGGGGGCGATGGACAACCCCAAGGTCGACGCCGTGTTCGGTCTGCACGTGGTGCCCGACAGTCTGGGGCACGTCAGCTACCGTCCCGGCGCGATGATGGCATCGTCCGATGAGTTCACGATCATCGTGCATGGCAAGCAGACGCACGGCGCCCACCCGTCGGGCGGCGTCGACCCGATCGTCGTCAGTTCGGAGATCGTGCTCGCGGCGCAGACGATCGTCAGCCGGCAGATCGACCTTGCGCAGTCGATGGCGGTGCTCAGCTTCGGGATCATCAACGGCGGGGTGCGCAACAACATCATCCCCGACAGCGTGTACCTCAACGGCACCATCCGTACGCTCGACCCGGCGATCCGCGAGCAGGTCATCCAGCGGCTCGTCAAGACCGCGACGCACATCGCGGAGGCGTCGGGTGCGCGTGCCGACGTGCGCATCGACTCGGGCTACCCGGTCAACGTCAGCAACCCGGCGCTCACGGAGCGCATGATCCCGACGCTGCGCTGGGCCGCGGGCGCGACCGGCGTGCACGAGATGCCGGCGAACCTCGCCTCCGAGGACTTCTCGTACTTCGCGCAGCGCGCGCCGGGGATGTTCGTCACCCTCGGCGTCGTCCCGGCGGGGCAGGATCCCGCGAAGGCGGCGTCCAACCACTCGCCGCTCTTCTTCGCCGACGAGCACGCGCTGCCGATCGGCGTGCGCACGATGGCGGCGCTCGCCGTCGACTACCTCGCCGGCGGTGGGGGTCGCTGACCCGGCCCGCTCGGTCCTTCCCTCGTTCTGCGGACACGTCCGATGCGCGCGCACGCCGTCACGATGCTGGGCACGGGACTCATCGGCCGGTTCTACACGATGGCGCTGCACGCGCAGCGCAGTCGCGATCGCGTCGGTGTCGTCTACTCGCGCGACGACGGCCGCGCCCGCGCGTTCGCCGCACGGTGGGACGTGCCCCGCCACACCACCGACCTGCGCGCCGCGATCGAGGATCCATCGACGGACACGGTCGTCGTCGCCCTGCCCAACCATCGTCACGAGGAAGCGGTGACCCTCGCCGCGCAGGCAGGGAAGGCGGTGCTCTGTACCAAGCCGTTAGGCCGTACGCGCGCGGAGGCGCTGCGCATGCTCGAGACGGTGGAGCGCGCCGGCGTGTTCCACGGCTACCTCGAGGACCTCGTGTACACGCCCAAGCTGCTCAAGGCGGTCGACGCGGTCGGTGCCGGTGCCGTCGGCGACGTGCTCTGGGTGCGATCGCGCGAGGCGCATCCCGGACCACACAGCGCGTGGTTCTGGTCACCGGAGGAGGCCGGTGGTGGGGCGTTGACCGACGTCGGATGCCATTGCGCAGCGATCATTCGCGCGTTCGTCGGCAAGGGAAACCGGCCGGTCGAGGTCATGTGCTGGACCGACACCCTCGTCCACCCGATCGCGGCCGAGGACCACGCGGTGGCGCTCGTCCGCTTCGAGAGCGGGGCGATGGGGCAGATCGAGGCGAGTTGGGCCTTTCGCGGTGGGATGGACCTGCGTGACGAGGTCGCGGGCACGCGGGGCACGATCTTCCTCGACCACTGGCTGCGCACCGGCTTCGAGATGTACACGGCCGGGGGCGCGGGCGGATATGTCGCCGAGAAGCTCGAATCCGACCGCGGGTGGCTGTTCCCGGTCGGCGA
>DASWUT010000108.1:0-2914 GCA_036401455.1 Gemmatirosa sp.
GGCAGCCGTGCGCACGAGGAGGGCGGGAGCGCGCCCGGCGAGGTCGAGCGAGACCGCGCGCACGCCGCGGTCGTTGTCGGGAAACGTGTACCACCGTCCCGAGACGCGCGCCGCGAGCGGACCGGTCACACGCCCCGCGAGTGGGTGCACGGTCAGCCGCGCGAGCGTCGCCCGGAGCGCACCCGCCGCGGCCGGGTCGTCGGGCAGCGCGTCGGCGTGCATGGCGGGCAGCAGGCGGTTCCAGACGAGGTCCAGCACCGCCTGCATGTCGCGCACGCCGCTCGTGATCGCGACGACGGCATCCTGCTCGGGGAGGACGAGCATGTACTGCCCGAACGCGCCATCGCCGCGGAAGCCGTGGCGCGAGCGCCAGAACTGGTACCCGTAGCCCTGATCCCAGTCGCTCGCCGGGTTGGAGCCGTTGGCCGTCTGCCGGGTGGTGGCCGAGTCGGTCCACGCGGCGGGGATGAGCTGGCGACCGTTCCAGCGGCCGTGTTGCAGGTACAGCAGCCCGAGCTTCGCGATGTCCTCGGTCCGGGCGCGCAGGCCGTAGCCGCCGATCGTGATCCCTTCGGGGCTCGCGTCCCACATGGGGTCCGGAATGCCGAGCGGGGTGAACAGGCGCGGCACGAGGTAGTCGTGCACCGTCTGCCCCGTGCGTTGCTGGACGAGCGCCGAGAGCATGTACGTGGCCGGCGTATCGTACAGGAAGCGCGTGCCCGGCTTGAACGGCACGGGGTGGGCGAGGAAGCGGCGCACCCACGACGCTCGCGGCGTGCCGAGCAGCGAGTCCGGCGTGGCCGTCTCGAGCCAGAACGGGGGCTCGGTCTGCTGC
The DNA here is from genome assembly GCA_036401455.1 of Gemmatirosa sp. Taxonomy (GTDB): domain Bacteria; phylum Gemmatimonadota; class Gemmatimonadetes; order Gemmatimonadales; family Gemmatimonadaceae; genus BPUI01. The sequence goes on from DASWUT010000108.1 coordinate 836, forward strand.
CCGGTGTTCATGCGCAGCAGGTCGCGCACGCGCATCTGGCGCAGGTTCTCGGACGGCTGCGGGGGCGCGTCGGCGGGGAACGCCTCCAGCACGCCGTCATCGAGGGTCAGCTTGCCCTCGGCGATCGCGATGCCGACGGCGGTCGACGTGAAGCTCTTGCTGAGCGAGAAGAGCAGGTGCGGCGTGGCGGCGTCGTACGGCGCCCACCACCCTTCGGCGACGACCTGCCCGTGGCGCACGATCATGATGCTGTGCATCGCGTCGATCGCGCTGTCGGCGGCCTGCACGAACGTGCGGATCGCGGCGGACGCGACGCCCTGGCGCTCCGGCGTGCTGCGCGGGAGCGCGGTGCCCTGGCCGCGCGCACGGGCGGGACCCGCGAGGGTCAGCGCGACGAGCAGCGAGCGGAGGGGTGCGAGGCGCGGCATGACAGGGCAGGGTGAGGAGCGACGTGCAGGCCGCGCGTCAGGCAGCCGCGAGGGCGTGCCGCGAGCCGCGCAGGCCGTAGTACACGATGTAGATGTAGCAGAGGGCCGGCAGCAGGAAGGCCGGTTGCAGGCCGATGCGGTCGGCGAGCGCGCCGTACGCGAGCGGGAGCAGGGCGCCGCCGACGATCGCCGTGACGAGCACGCTCGATCCCTGGCCGGTGCGGTGTCCGAGCCCCTCGATGGCGAGCGCGAAGATGGTCGGGAACATGATCGAGTTGAACAGCCCGACCGAGAGCAGCGCCCACATCGCGACGTGTCCGGTCGCGAGCACGGCGGTCAGCGTCAGCGCGCCCGCGACGGCGGCAAACACGGCGAGCAACCACCGCGGGCTGAAGCGCTGCAGGAGGGCGGAGCCGATGAAGCGCCCGACCATCGCGCCGCCCCAGTAGTACGCGACGTAGTGCGCGGCCTGCGCTGCCGGGTAGCCCGCGATCCGCGCCTCGCCGAGGAAGTTGATGAGAAAGCTCCCGATGCACACCTCGGCCCCGACGTAGACGAAGATGCCGACGGCGCCGAGGACGAGGTGCCGCACGCGCCAGACGCTGCCAGCCGCACCGGCGTCCGACGCGGGATCGTCGTTCTCGATCGCGAGGCGCGGCAGGCGCGCCGCGGCCATCACGCCGGCGAGCGCAAAGAGGGCGACCGCGAGGCCGACGTACGGGCCCTGCACGGTGCGCGCGGTGGCGAGCCGCTGCGCGTAGGTCGCCGCGGTGCCGAGGGCGGCGGTGAAGATGAGCAGGCCGCCGACGAGTGGCGCGAGCGTAGTGCCTAACGAGTTGAAGGCCTGCGTGAGCGCGAGGCGGCTCGACGCGGCCTCGGGGGGGCCGAGCACGGCGACGTACGGGTTGGCGGCGACCTGCAGCAGCGTGATCCCGCTCGCCAGCACGAACAGCGCGGTGAGGAAGAGACCGTAGGAAAGCAGCCCCGCGGCCGGATAGAACAGGAGTGCGCCGACGCCGGCCACTGCGAGCCCGAGCACGATGCCGCGTTGGTAGCCGACGCGTGTGACGACGCGCCCCCACGGCAGGGCGGTGACGAAGTACGCGCCGAAGAAGGTGAACTGCACGAGCGCGGCCTGCGCGTAGCTGAGCGCGAACACGCCGCGCAGGTGCGGAACGAGGATGTCGTTGAGCGACGTGAGGAAGCCCCAGGCGAAGAACAGGGCGGTCACGGTCGGCAGCGCGAGCCGGCTGGCGGCCGCGGTCGGTGCGGGCGTGGCGTCGGCCCGGGTGACCGGGGGGGCGGCAGCGAGGGCCATGCGGAGGAGCGCAGAGAGTGGGGGCACGCGCCGCCACGGATCGCATGACGGTGCGGCCGGCCGGCCCGCGACATCGTAGTACGCGTGCGCGCGCGGGGCGAGCGGCACCCCCGCTCCGCTCACTCTGCCTCGGGCACGCCCCCGGTCAGGCGGGCTGCGCGATGGCCCTCGCTGCGGCAGCGGCAGGCGCCGCGCGCGGTGGCAGGACCACGGTGCCGGTCTCGAGCAGCGACTTGAGGTTGGAGAGGATCTGTGGCCAGCCGCCGGACACGGCGGCGATGAAGCTGGAGCCCTCGGCCGCGGCACCGTCGCGCTCCATGGTGTGCGTTACGG
>DASWUT010000109.1:0-5936 GCA_036401455.1 Gemmatirosa sp.
CGCGCTCGTGCTGGCGCAGGCGCTCGAGAACGCGAACAAGTCGTTCACGATGCTGCTCTATCCCAACAAGACCCACAGCATCAGCGGCGGGCGCACGCAGGTGCACCTGTTCGGCTCGCTCACGCGGTTCGTGCTCGACAATCTGTGAGGCGGCGCGCGACACGCGCCGCCGCGCTCGCCGCCCTCGCCGGGTGTGCGGGGCGGGCGATCCCGCACGCGCAGGCGTCCGTCGGCGCGGGCACCGTCGCCGGTCCGCGCACGCGCGCCGAGCGCACGCACTATCAGGAAACATCCCGGTACGCCGACGTCGTCGCGTTCGTCGACACGCTCGCGCGGCTCGCGCCCGGCGTGGTGCGAACGTTCAGCATGGGCAGCACGGGTGAGGGGCGCGCGATCCCGGTCGTCGTCGCCTCGCGCCCGGCCGTGGCCACGCCCGACCAAGCGCGGCGGCTCGGGCGCCCGGTCGTCTACGTGCAGGCCAACATCCACGCCGGTGAGGTCGAGGGGAAGGAAGCGTTGCAGATGCTGCTCCGCGACCTCGTGCTCGCATCGGCGCCTAACGTGCTCGACTCGCTCGTCCTCGTCGCCGTACCGATCTACAATGCCGACGGGAACGAGCGCGTTCGCAATCAGTCGATCAACCGCACCGAGCAGAACGGTCCCGTGCTCGTCGGACAGCGGCCCAACGCGGCCGGGCTCGATCTCAACCGCGATTACATCAAGGCCGAGGCGGCCGAGACGCGGGCGGCGCTCGCGCTGTTCGCGGGCTGGGATCCGGACGTGTTCGTCGACCTGCACACGACGGACGGTTCGTACCACGGCTACGCCCTGACCTGGAGTCCGTCGCTGCACCCCGCGGCGCCGCTCGCGGCGTACGAGCAGGACACGCTGCTGCCGCGCGTGGCCGATCGGGTGCGGGTGCGGCGCGAATTCCTCACGTTCCCGTACGGCAACTTCGCCCAGGAGTACGGGGCGGACGTGAACACCGACACGACGAAGCAGGGCTGGTACACCTACGACAGCCGCGCGCGGTTCGGGACCAACTACTACGGGCTGCGCGGACGGCTCTCGATCCTGAGCGAGGCGTTCTCGCACGACCCGTTCGAGCGGCGCGTGCGCGCGACGTACGCGTTCGTCGGCGAGCTGTTGTCGGCGCTGGCCGAGCCGCCGACGGTGGCGCGGATGCGGGTGGCCCGTGACGGCGACGCGCGCCCAGACTCGATCGTGCTGCGCACGCGCCTGACGCCGCGGCCCGTCGTTCGGCCCGTTCTGGCCGAGGATCTCGCGCGGGCGCCGGATTCTGCGCAGACCGAGCCTGGAGTGCCGCGCGGGCTGCGGCGCACGGGGCATATCCGGACGGTGCAGCTCCCGGTCTACGACCGGTTTGTCTCGACCCGCGCCACGGCGCTGCCCCGGGGCGGGTGGGCGTTCGCGGCGGACGCGCCGGGGGCGGCGCAGGCCGTCGCGCTGCTGCAGCGGCACGGGATCGCGGTGGTGCGGCTCGACCGACCGTTCACCGCGGACGGGCGCGTGTTCCGCATCGACTCGCTCATCACCGCGGCGCGAACGTTCCAGGGCCACCACGAAGTCCGAGTCGAAGGCGCGTGGCGCGACGAGCGTCGTGCCTTCGCGGCGGGAAGCTACCTCGTCCCGAACGGACGCCTCGCCCTCGTTGCCGGCGCACTGCTCGAGCCGGAGAGCGACGATGGGCTCGTGACGTGGAACGTCTGGGACGGCGCGCTCCGTTCGGGCGGAGACTTCCCGGTCGTCCGCGTGCGCGACCCGCGGATGCCCGCCGCCGATCCGCCGCCAAGGATCGCGCCAAGGGTCGATACGGCCGGGTCGCCCCGCCGACCGTGACACCCGCGCCCGGATGCGCGCGTACGGCGAGAGCGTCTTCACGCTCACTCCTACTCGCCATTCCATGACCACCGATTCCGGTACCGTGCTCTACGTCGGCCTGCAGCGCTACGTCGTCGCCCTCGACGCGGCGACCGGCGTGCGCCGCTGGAGCACCGAACTCCCCGGTACGTCGCTCTTCACGGGCTTCGTGACGATCCACCTGGACGGCGCGCACGTGTTCGCGGCGGCGGGCGGTGAGATCACCTGTCTGGACGCGGCAACGGGGACGGTGCAGTGGCACAATGCCCTGGAAGGCTACGGATTCGGCTTCGCGACGCTCGCGACCGGGGCCGACGCCGCTGGGAGCACGACGACCGCGACCGAGGCGAGTGCGGCGGCCGCGTCCTACGTCACCGATGCCGCCGCGGCGGCCGCTGCCGGCGGGATCGCGGCGGCGCTGTAAGGCGCACGGTCGTGCGTCGCGGTCAGCCGCGGCCGCCGCGCGGCCCCGGCGGGTATATTCCGCACTAGCGCGTCGGCCCCGATCGACGGGGTCGCGCGTCCACGCCCGCCCCGTCGCATGCTCCGCAGCGCGCTCCTGTACCTCAGCAACCAGCAGCAGGTCTTCGATTTCGTTCGACACAACGGGCTCGCCAAACAGCTCGCGTCGCGCTTCGTCGCGGGCGAGCAGGTCGAGCCCGCACTCGACGCCGTCGCCGCGCTGAACGCGAAGCACATCACGGCCTCGCTCGACCTCCTCGGCGAGAGCGTGACCAACGAGGCCGAAGCGCGCGAAGCGGGGCGGCAGTACGTGCACCTGCTCGACCGGATCCGCGAGCGTGGCCTCGACGCCAACGTCAGCGTGAAGCTGACGGCGATGGGCCTCGACATCTCGGAGGAGCTCTGCGTCGAGGTGCTCCACGCGGTGCTTGGCCGCGCACGCGATTACGGCACCTTCGTGCGCCTCGACATGGAGTCGAGCGCCTACACCGAGCGCACGCTGCAGCTGTTCTACGACCGGCTGTACCCGGCGTACCCGGACACCGTCGGGATCGTGCTCCAGAGCTACCTGTACCGCACCGAGCGCGACGCGGCGGACGCCGCCCGCACGCGCGCGCGGGTGCGCATCTGCAAGGGCGCGTACAAGGAGCCGCCCTCGGTCGCCTACCCCGAGAAGGCCGACGTCGACGCGAGCTACGTGCGTGCGATGCACACGCTCATGCGTGACGGACGATACCCGGGGATCGCCACGCACGACGAGGCGATCATCGCCGAAGCCAAGCGGTTTGCCCGGACCGAAGGAATCGCACCGGATCGGTACGAGTTCCAAATGCTCTACGGCGTCCGCCGCGACCTGCAGGAGCAGCTCGTGCGCGAGGGCTACCGGCTGCGCGTCTATGTCCCGTTCGGCACGTCGTGGTATCCTTACCTCATGCGGCGCCTCGCGGAGCGCCCGGCCAACCTCATGTTCATGACCGGGAACGTGTTGAAGGAGGCGCTCGCCGGGGCCGGCCCGGGTGCCGCCCGGCGGTAGCGGGATGACGGCGGACGCCAGCGGGCTGCACCTGCCGCCCGACCCCGCCGCGGGCGACGAGTCGACCGTTGGCGGATACGCCGCCGTGCACGGACGCCCCGCCGCCTTCGAGGGCCCCGACGGCTTCGCGTACAGCGTCGAGTCGAGCGTCGACGAGACGGGCGAGCCCGGCACGCCGTGGGGCGGCTACTTCCTGTTTCTGCGCTGGCGGCGGGTCGGCGCGTCGGGCATCGACGGCCATCTGGAGAGCGACTTCGTCGTCCGCGCCGCGACCGAGGGCGATGCGCTCGCGGCGTTAGGCCGCGTCCCGCTTCTCACCGCGAAGGCGACGCTCGACACGCTCGTGCGGAAGCGCGTCGGCGGTACGCCGACGCGGCGCTGGTGGGACGTGATGCGGGACGAGGACGTCCGGGGCGGCGAGGCGTGATGGCCGACGCGCCCACGACGATCGCCGGCACGGTGCTTTCCGGCACGGGCGGTGTCTGGCGCGTGCTCGGCGACGACGGTGCGGTGCGCGAGGCGTCGCTTCGCGGACGACTGAAGAAGAGCGGTGAGGGGCGCCGGTCGGACGGGTCGATGCGGCGCGACACGGTCGCGGCCGCGGAGCGGGTGCTCAAGCTCGCCGTCGGCGACCGCGTCACCCTCGACCCCGACGCGCGCGCTGGCGGCGGCGTGCAGGGCGCGTGGGCGATCGACGAGATCCTGCCGCGGCGCGGCAAGCTCGCTCGTCGCGTGCCGGGCGGTGGCTACGGCGAGCGCATCGTGGCCGCGAACGTCGACCAGGTCGTCGTCGTCTTCGCGGCGGCCAGGCCCGAGCCGCACGAGCGGATGCTCGACCGGTTCCTGCTCGTCGCGGAGGCGAACGGGTTGTCCGCGCGCGTCGTGATCAACAAGTGCGAACTCGCGGCGAACGGCGACGCGGCGCGCGGCGCCGACGCCGTCCGCACGCGTTTCGCCGCGTACGAGGCGGCGGGCTATCCGGTCCACGCGACGAGCGTGGCCGCGGGCTACGGGCTCGACCCGTTGCGCGACGCGCTCATCGGCCGCACGTCGGCGCTGACGGGGCCGAGCGGGGTGGGGAAGTCGTCGCTCATGAACGCGCTCTTTCCCGGGCTCGATCTGCGCGTCGGAGCGATCAGCGAGAGCGTGAACAAGGGCCGCCACACCACGGTCGGTGCGCTGCTGCATCCCCTGCCGCCGCCGGCCGGCGAGCCGTTAGGCGTCGACCCTGCGGACGGCGGCGCGCGCGCGGCGCGTGGTTTCGTGGTCGACACGCCGGGGCTGCGCGAGGTTGGGCTGTGGGGCCTGCCGGTCGAGCGCCTCGACGCGTGCTTCCCCGAGTTCCGCCCCTACCTCGGCGAGTGCCGGTTTGCCGACTGCGCGCACGGGACGGAGCCCGACTGCGCGGTGCGCGCGGCCGTCGAGGCGGGGCGGGTCAGCGTGGAGCGGTACGAGAGCTACCGCAAGCTCCGCCAGGAGGCCGTCGAGGGAACACCGCCCGAGTGGGCGTGATACCACACCGTTCGGCGCCGATCGCTCGGCGTCGGTCGATCGCCTGCCTCTGCCCCCCCGCCCGATGTTCCTCGCCCGGCTCCATGCCCCACCCCGTCGTCGCTGCGTCCCGGGCGTGTCGTTAGGCCGCGCGCGCACGATGTCCGCGTGCGTCGCGCTCCTCGCCGCGACCCGCGCGAGCGCTCAGGGCGCCGCGCCCGCGGCCGCCACGACGACGGTCGAGGCGGCCGCGCCAAGCGCCGCTCCGTCGAGCGCCGCGACCGCCGCGAGCCTGCTCTGCGAGCGCGCGATGGACGGCACGCGCTTTCCGGACGCGAAGGCGCGGATGCAGGCGATGGCCGCCGATCCGTCGTCCCGCGACGCCGCGTTCGCGCGCGGGTGCCTGTTCATGGGCGACGACGAGTACGAGAAGGCGGCGGACGCGTTCGAGCACGCGGTGGCGTCGGACCAGACGAGCGCCGCCTACCACTTCCAGCTCGGCCAGGCCTACGGCGCGCGCGCCCAGCACGTGAACGTGTTCCGCCAGGCGATCCTCGCCCGTCGGACGAAGGCGGAGTTCGACCGCGCGGTCGCGCTCGACCCGGACCTGATCGACGCGCGCGTGGGATTGCTGTCCTACTACCTGTTCGCGCCCGGCATCCTCGGCGGCAGTAGCGACAAGGCACGCGAACAGGCACGAGAGATCCGGCGACGCAACACGTACCGTGGCGGCATCGCCTTCGCTCAGATCGCCGGCCACGAGAAAGACGTCGCCGGTGCGTCGCGCGAGCTCGAGGCGCTCACGCAGCAGTTCCCGGACAGCACGGCGCCGTACGTCGCGCTCACCTTCGGCTACGCGGAGCGCGGGTTGTGGCCCGACGCGTGGGCCGTCGCGGACCGGCTGGCGCGCGCGCTGCCCGACGCGCCGGTCGGACGATTCGTCGTCGGGCGGCTCGCGGCCGAGTCGGGGCAGCAGCTCGACCGCGGCGCGGCGGCCCTCACGCAGTACCTGCAGGCCACGCCGCGCCCCGGCGACCCGCCGCTCGCCGCGGCGCACTACCGCCTCGGT